>CAYRXL010000036.1:1680-14605 GCA_964428295.1 uncultured Alphaproteobacteria bacterium | reverse complement strand
TGAGATTGATAGGTTTGTCTGAAGTGGCATTAGAAAAAATGTGCAAAAGAGTAAAATCTAGGATGGCATTTGGAAAACTAATTTCTGACCAAACTGTCACTCAAGAGCGTATAGCAGAGGCTCGTATTGCTATTGACCAGCTTCGTTTATTTGTCTTAAATGCAGCACATAAAATGGATACTGTAGGTAACAAAGAAGCAAGAATGGAAATAGCAATGATCAAGGTAGCAGCGCCAAATGTAGCTTGTAAGATTGTTGATTGGTCGATACAAGCTCATGGTGGAGGTGGCATGTCAAATGACTTTGGATTAGCTCATAGGTATGCACAAGCTAGATTGTTAAGATTAGCAGATGGTCCTGATGAAGTTCATAGAAATCAGATAGCAAGACTAGAGCTTAGAAAGTATAATTAATATGTTATGGATAATAATAATTTAATAAGCGTACGGGACAACCACTCTTTTAATTATAGGTCTCTGGAGACATGGCTCCTAGATAAACTTGATGGTTTTAATGGGATTCTTTCTATAAAGCAATTTGTAGGTGGGCAGTCTAACCCTACCTTCATAATTAGGTCAAAAAATGGTTCAGAATGGGTTTTAAGAAAAAAACCCCCAGGTACTTTACTTCCTTCTGCTCACGCAGTGGATAGAGAATTTAGAGTTCAGAAATCATTAGAACACACTAGTATACCTTGTCCTAAGGTATATTTGTTGTGCGAAGATGAGAATGTAATAGGGACTTCTTTTTATATGATGGAGAAGTTAAATGGTAATGTATATGATGATGTATTGTTGTCTAACGTTAACCTGTCTATCAGAAGAGATATTTATCTTCAAATGACAAAGGTTTTGGCAGAGCTTCACTGTATTAAACCTGTAGAAGTAGGTTTAGAAGACTTTGGAAAAACAGGAAATTATATAGAGCGACAAATATCAAGATGGTCGAAACAGTGGACTATGTCTAAGCAAAGGGAAATACCAGAAATGAATTTTTTGATAGATTGGTTATTTGCAAACATTCCTGATAGTGATGAGACAACTATAGTTCATGGTGATTTTAGATTAGGAAACTTAATATTTAAAAAAGATAGTAGTAAAATTATAGCAGTTTTAGATTGGGAACTCTCTACATTAGGTCACCCTTTAGCAGATTTAGGTTATATGCTTTTACCTCATTTTACTCCTAAAGAAAAAAGACATGGACTGAAAAATTTTAATTTGATGAAGTTTAATATTCCTGAAGCACAGGAACTAGTTAAAGTTTATTGTGAAATTAGAAACATGAAGATATTTAATCCAATATACTACATAGTATTTTCAATGTTTCGCTCGGCTGCAATTTTAGAAGGAGTTTTTGCAAGAGGTAAAGCAGGTAATGCAAGTTCTTCTGATGCGGAAAAGGTAGGAAAAGAATCCAAGCCTCTGGCTGAAACAGCTTGGGGTCTAGTGCAAACTAATTTTAGAATATGAAGTTAGCGTGGGGCTAATCTAACTGAACCGTCTAACCTTATTGTTTCACCATTAAGCATATCATTTTCGAAAATCGATAATACTAATTGGCCATATTCACTTGGTTTTCCAAGTCTATGAGGGAAAAGGGTTGAATCTATTAGAGATTGCACTGCTTTATCAGGAAGTCCTGCCAACATTGGAGTTTCAAATAGCCCTGGTGCAATTGTACAAACTCTAATTCCTAGTTTTGAAAATTCTCTCGCTATTGGTAGTGTTAAGCCCACTATTCCTCCTTTTGAAGCACTGTATGCTGCTTGACCTATTTGACCGTCGAATGCTGCTACAGACGCTGTATTTATTATTACACCTCTTGAACCATTACTATCAGGGTTATTTGATTGCATTTTACTAGCAGAACTTCTGATCATATTAAAAGAACCCACAAGGTTTATTTGTATTACTTTATTAAATTCCTCTGTTGAATGTTCGTTCTCTCTTCCTAGAACTTTTCTTGCTATCCCTATTCCTGCACAGTTAACAACTAAATTAATTTTTCCAAATTTTTCTATTGTAGTATTAATTGATTTTTCTATTGAGTTTTGATTTGTAACGTCTACCAATTGGTAAGAACATTTCCCCCCTAGTTTTAAAGAGCTACTTTTACACTTTTCTTCTTGCACATCAAAGAGAGTGACTTTTCCTCCTTTTTGAATAATCATTTCAGCTGTCGCTAATCCTAATCCTGATGCTCCACCTGTTATAATAGCATTAATATTTTTTATATTCATTTTTCACTCCTTTAAGGTATAAATTGCTCATTTAATATTTTTTCTTCTAAATTGTGTTCATTGTCGAATAAAAGAGTTAGTGCTTGGTCTAGTTTAGTTTCTACGTTTACTCTCTTTATATTTCTTACTTCCTTTTCTCCTGCTGTAGCGCTCACTGGCCTTAATTCAGGATCTAAAATTTCAAATCTTACTTTGGTATTTTCAGATAATAAAGCTCCTTTCCATCTTCTAGGTCTGAACGGACAAATAGGAGTTAGTGCTAATAGACGTGTGCCTAGAGGAATTATAGGACCATGTGCAGATAAATTATATGCTGTGCTTCCAGCAGGTGTAGCTATAATAATTCCATCACATACTAGCTCATTTAATTTTGTTTTGTCATCTACGATTATTTTTATTTTAGCAGCTGACCTTTTTTGTCTTAATAAAGATACTTCATTGAGTGATAATGCTTTATAGATTCTACCATTTATATTCTCAGCTTCCATCTTCAGAGGATTTAATTTTGTTTCTTTTTCTTTTTTTATTCTTTCTAATAATCTTTTATTTGAATAATTATTTAATAGAAAACCAACAGTTCCCTTATTCATACCATATATTGGTTTATTGTAAGTATTGTTTTCATTAAGTAATGATAAAATTAGACCATCTCCTCCTAAGGCAACAATAACGTCTGAGTTCTTTATTGTCGTTGTAGAATATTTTAATTTTAATTCATGTAATGCTTTTTGAGCTTCTAAGGATTGCGATGATATAAATGCAATTTTAAGTTTAGGCATTGTTATTATTTTCTTAGCCACCCGTAACGTTCATATGACGTTCTACTGCAGGTTTTTCTTTCCTTCTTATAATAAAATCGTGTCCTTTAGGCTTTCTTGATATTGCTTCTTTTATAGCTTTTTTTAAATCTTTTTTCCAAGTTGTAGATCTTACAATTTCTCTAAAATCTGCTGAGTCATTTTGACCAAGACACATATATAGCTTTCCAGTACATGTAAGACGCACTCTATTACATAATTCACAGAAATTGTGCGTTAATGGCGTTATAAACCCTAAGTGTTTATTAGTTTCGCTTACTTTATAATATCTGGATGGTCCTCCAGTTGATAACTGTGATTTTACAAGTGTAAAACTCTGATCAAATTTCTCTTTGATTTTAGATAACGGAACAAACTGTTCTGTCCTATCATCAGATATACTTCCCAAGGGCATGGTTTCTATTATAGTCATATCAAAATCATTTTTGTGAGACCATTCCATTATTTTTATTAATTCATTTTCATTGAAGTTTTTAAGTGCGACAGTATTAATTTTTATCTTAAGTCCTGCTTTTTTTGTACAATCCAACCCTTCCAGCACATTGCTTAATTTTCCTCTTCTGGTTATTTCATTAAATTTAGTTTCAGATAGAGTGTCAAGTGAAACATTTATTCTTCTAACACCAGATTTAAATAGTTCTTCTGCGTATTTATCTAACTGTGATCCGTTTGTAGTAAGTGTTAATTCTTCTAATTTTCTAGCATTTATAGTTTTTCCAAGAGAGTGAAATAAATCCATAATATTTTTTCTTACTAGCGGTTCTCCTCCAGTTATTCTTATTTTTTTTGTTCCAAGTTCAATGAATGTAAGACAGATTTTTTCTATTTCGTCTAAGCTAAGTACATTTTTCTTTTTTAAAAATGTCATATGTTCAGACATGCAATAAGTACATCTAAAGTCACACCTGTCAGTAACGGAAACTCGAAGGTAGCTAACAGGTCTATTATATGGGTCTATTAAAGTAGTCATAATATACTCTTTATTCTCTATTTATTACTATATACGGACAAATATAGCTAAATGCAACAGTATCTTAAATTATTTTAAATATTAATTAGATATAAGACAAAAAAAAATGTTAGACTATTAAGGAAAATTTTTATTTATATAGAATTTTATAAATTATAAATTGAGATTTTATATGCTTGATAAGAGTGATAATGAAAAAAAACAAAATTTGAATTCCAGTTTCGATAAATGGACAGAAATTAGAGATGGAATTAGAAAACTTTGTTTAAATTTTTCAAATGAATACTGGCAAAATTTAGACAGAGAAAGAAAATATCCAAAAGAATTTGTTAAGGAGTTAACTTCTTCAGGCTATTTAAGTTGTTTAATACCTGAAAAATATGGTGGGACTGGTCTTCCTCTTCAAGCTGCTTGTGTGATTTTAGAAGAAATTCAAAGGTCGGGTGCTAATGGAGCTGCTTGTCATGCACAAATGTATACTATGGGAACTCTATTAAGACATGGATCTGAAACACAAAAGAATGAGATTCTTCCGAGGATTACATCAGGAGAAATTCGCTTACAGGCTTTTGGTATCACTGAACCAGATGCAGGAACAGATACGTTGTCAATTAAAACTAGAGCAAAAAGAAATTATAATAAATACATTATAAATGGACAAAAGGTATGGACCAGCAGGGCAGAATATTCTGACTTAATGTTGTTGCTGGCAAGGACATCTCCAAAAAAAAATAAGAAAGGTACGGAAGGATTATCGTTATTTATCATAGATATGAATAAAGCTAAAAATAAAGGGATGACTATCAAGCCTATAAGAACAATGATTAATCACTCAACAACAGAGATATTTTTTGATAATTTAGAAATATCACAAGATTGTCTTTTAGGCAAAGAAGGAAGTGGATTTAAGTATGTCTTAGATGGAATGAATGCGGAAAGAATTCTGATAGCTTCAGAATGTATAGGAGATGCAAAATTCTTTATAGACAGGTCTGTTTCATACGCTAAAGAGAGGAGGGTGTTTGGGAGGCCCATAGGACAAAATCAAGGTATTCAGTTTCCTATTTCAAAAGCATATGCTGATATTGAGGTAGCTGCGCTTTATGTAGAGAAAGCAGCACAACTCTTCGATAAAAATTTATTTTGTGGTTCTGAAGCAAATATTGCCAAACTAAAAGCAGCTGAGGCATCATGGTCAGCGGCGGAGTGTGCTATGCAAACTTTTGGAGGATATGGATTTTCAGAGGAATATGACATTGAAAGAAAGTTTCGTGAAACTAGACTATATCAGATAGCACCTGTTTCGACTAATATGATTTTAGCCTATATTGGTCAAAATATCTTGGGTCTGACAAAGTCATATTGATGAATAAAATATTAAGTAACATATTAGTTGTTTCGATTGAACAAGCTGTTGCAGCACCATTGTGTAGTTCTCGGTTAGCAGATGCTGGAGCAAGGGTTATTAAAATCGAGAGGGAAGAAGGAGACTTTGCTAGATACTACGATGACTTTGTAAAAGGTCAAAGTGCTTACTTTGTTTGGTTGAACAGGGGTAAAGAAAGTTTTATTGCCAATATTAAGAAAAAGGCAGATAGAATAATTTTAAAAAATATGATTCTACAAGCTGACATATATATACAAAATTTACTGCCGGGAACGTTAAATAAACTAAAATTAGATTCTTCAGAAATGAGAAAAAAAAATTCGAAATTAATAACATGTGATATCTCTGGATACGGTGATAAAGGTCCTTATTCAAAAACAAAGGCATATGATCTGTTAGTTCAGGCTGAATCCGGGTTATGTAGTATAACAGGTTCAAAAAGTGAACCTGGTAGAGTGGGAGTTTCTGTTTGTGACATAGCTTGTGGTCTAAACGCTTATGCAGGAATCATGGAAGCACTTTATAAAAGGTCTATAACTGGGAAAGGTTCATCTATAAAAGTATCATTATTTGATGGTATGGCTGATTGGATGAATGTTCCATATTTACAATATGTATATGGTAAGGTAAAACCTAAAAGAGTTGGACTAGCGCACCCTTCCATAGCTCCTTATGGTAGTTTTACAACTAAAGATGGGGAGAAAATAGTAATTGCTATTCAAAATGAGAGAGAATGGATCAAATTCTGTGAAAATATATTAGATAATGTTCAAATTAGTCAAGATCCAAGGTTTCTTTCTCCCAAATCAAGCCTTAAAAATCGAAAGATTCTTGAAAAAATAATTTCAAAAGAGTTTAAGAATTACTCTAGAACTTTATTAATAAAAAAGATAAGAAAAAATGGAATTGCCTGTGGAGCTTTAAATGATGTTGAAGGTCTATTAAATCATCCTCAATTGGATTTATCAGAATGTCTATCAGAGCATGGAAAAATAAAATTCATATCTCCTCCAATTAAGACAGGGAATAGAATTAAATTTGGCAAAGTACCTTCTTTAGGTGAAAATAATGAATCAATAAGAAAAGAATTTTCTGAGATTAAAGGAGCAAAATATTAATTTAAATAATTGGATAGGAAAAACTCGTGAAGTAGTAGGGGTTATACGTGAGTATCCCATAGAAGCGATGTTAGCAACGTTAGGTATAAAAAAAGAGGTTAAAAGAGGAGATTCTATTCTTCCTTGTTGGCATTGGCTATATTTTCTTGAGACAACAAATAAAAACGATATAGCAAATGATGGACACGCCATTAAAGGTAATTTTTTGCCTCCTGTGAAACTTTCAAGAAGAATGTATGCTGGTGGAAAGCTCTTTTTTTATAGCCCTATAAAAATAGGTGATGAGTTATCAAAAAAAAGTGAAATAATTTCTATTAACGAAAAAATAGGATCATCTGGAAAATTAATTTTTGTTTCAGTTAAACATACAATATTAAATAAGGGAAAAATACTATTGGAAGATTTTCAGGACATCGTGTATACGAACTCTTTTTATAAGAAATCTAAAAGTTTAAATTTAAAAAGGAACAACTATACTCCTTCATTTAGTGCTGAACATTCAACTGACCCGGTCATACTTTTCAGATATTCTGCATTGACATTTAATAGTCACAAAATTCATTATGATTATAATTATGCAAAACTAGAAGAAGGTTATCCGAATTTAATAGTTCATGGACCCTATTTGGCTACTTTACTGGCTATGAAAGCGCAATGTATAAATTATGAAAAGAAAATAAGTAGCTTTACTTTTAAATTAGTCAACCCTTTGTTTGTAAATGAAAAATTCTACTTAGAAGGAAATGATGCTGAATTAGTTAAAAATTCTTCACTAGAGTTGTGGATAAGAAACCACCAAAACACAATTATTTTGAAAGCCAAAGCAAAATTTTAATTTATATTATTCTATTGAGTTAATTGTTCTATGTGAGTTTATAATAGTACTTTTCATAGCACTTGCCAGGGGAAGATAAGTATCTGAATAAAAGCAAGCAGTTTTAATCTTAGATTTAGCAAAAAAATCATTTTTGTCTTTAGTTAGTCTTTCTAATGATCTTAGTGCTGATTTTCCCATTACCCATCCGCCTAAGGTCCATCCTAACATAGTCGTAAAAGGTGAAGCTCCTGATGCAGCTATTTCTGGATTGGAAGTTATTGAATTCATTAACCAGATATAACATTCTCTAAGGTCTTTAGTTGTACTATTAAGGTTTCTACCAATATTAACTATATTTTTATTTTTTGTTTTTATACATTGATCCCCGATTTCCGTTATATTTTCCATTAAATCCATAAAGGGTTTTCCATTGTCCATAGGTAATTTTCTCTTTAACAAATCTAGAGCTTGTATTCCATTAGTTCCCTCGTATATGGGTAAAATTCTTGAATCTCTATAGTATTGAGCTGCACCCGTATCCTCAATAAACCCCATGCCTCCATGAACTTGTATTCCTATAGATGTTACTATTACAGATTGGTCGGTACACCAACTTTTAACTACTGGGGTTAGAATGTCTACTAGTTTAGTGTAAGTAGTTGCGACTTGAGGATTCTTATAATTTTTAGATAAATCAAGTGCTTCTGCTGTAATTAATGTTAGAGCCCTCATGGCTTCAGTTTGAGATCTCATTTCCATTAACATTCTTTTTACATCAGGATGTTCAATTATTGGTACAGTTCCCTTAGAGGGATTATTTATAGGTACTCCTTGTTTTCTCTCATAAGCAAAATTTAATGCTTTTTGATATGCTCTTTCTGCAATTGCAACCCCTTGCATACCAACGTTAAGCCTAGCATTATTCATCATTGTGAACATTAATTTTAATCATTGGTTCGGTTTTCCTATTAGTTCTCCTATGGCACCTTCATTATCACCGTATGCCATTACACATGTAGGACTTGCTATGTGTCCGAGTTTATGTTCTGTTGAAACAACTCTTATATCGTTTTTTACTATATTATTGTTTTTTTCATTATAAAGTTTTTTTGGAACTAAGAAGAGCGATATCCCTTTTACACCCTTTGGAGCATCAGGTAACCTGGCTAAAACCAAATGAATTATATTATCACTCATATTTTGATCACCATGCGTTATAAAAATCTTATTTCCGTACAATTTATAGGAATCTTTAAAAGGTTTTGCTTTAGTTTTAATCAGTGCCAGATCTGAACCAGCATGTGGCTCTGTAAGATTCATGGTGCCAGTCCATTTACCGTTAATCATATTTGGTAAATATCTTTTCTTTTGTTCTCCGTTTCCGTGTTCTTCTAGAAGTTCTATTGCTCCTTGAGTGAGCATTATATTGTTAGCAAAACTCATGTTAGCAGATTGCCAAATTTCGTTTATTGCAAGTACTGCAGTCCAAGGAAGGTTTTGACCACCGTGTTTTTCGCTTCCTATAACAGAGTTCCATCCAGCATTAATGAATTTTTTATAAGCCTCAATAAATGAACTTGGCATAAATACCATTCCATTTTCAAATTTTATTCCCTTTTCGTCTCCTTCTTTATTAATAGGATCTAATATCTTACTTGCAAATTTTCCAGCTTCATCTAACACTGATTTTACTAGGATAGGGTCAGTATCTGAAGAATCGATGACTTCTGATAACTTTTTCAGGTTAGCTATTTCATTTAGTACAAAGTTTATATCTTCGAGTGGTGCTTTGTATTCGTTCATTTTATCTCCCAATAAATATTATATTATAATATTTTTCCTGGGTTCATTATATTTCTTGGATCCAGGGTTGCTTTTATTAATTGCATTATCTTTATTTCCTCAGAAGATGAATACTTCACCAAATCTTCTTTTTTCAATTTTCCTATTCCATGTTCTGCAGAGATGCTTCCTTTTAATTCATTGACTGTTTCAAATACTATATTTTTAATTTGTTTAGATTTACTATCAAGTTTGGTTTTCTTAATATATTTTGGAATTCCTACATTGAAATGAATATTTCCATCACCTATATGACCAAAAGCTAAAATATTACTTTCTGGAAAATATTTTTTAACTTTATGACTAGCATCGTTTATGAATTGTGCTACTTTGCTAATAGGGATTGATATATCGTGCTTTAGAGATAATCCTTCTCGTTTCTGTGCTTCATTAAGATTTTCTCTAGTTTTCCACATTTCAGTTCTTTGGGATTCATTTTGTGCAACAATTGCATCTAATATTAGATTCCTTTGTAAAGAATTTGAAAGTATATTGGTGAAGACCTTTTTTAGTTCGTTATCATAGCTAGAACTGACTTCAATTAGTACATACCAAGGATAGTTTTGAGTGAAGAAATCGTTAATATTTTCAATATTTTTTTTAACTAAGTTCATTCCAAGTGAACTATTTAATTCAAACGCTGAAATTAGATCACCTATTTTTTCAACAGAATAAGAAAAAAAATCCACAGCTTTTTTGGGGTTATCTATTGCAATTAGAGCTGTTTCTTTTTTTCTAGGATATGAGAATAACTTTACTACAGCAGATGTTATAATTCCAAGTGTACCTTCAGCTCCAACAAATAATTGCTTTAAATCATAACCTCTATTATCCTTTCTTAATCCTGTTAATCTGTCTAGTATATTTCCATTAGGTAAAACTACTTCTAAACCCAAAACTAAGTCCCTTGCCATTCCGTATTTAAGAACATTAATTCCTCCAGCATTTGTAGATAAGTTTCCTCCTATGGTACAAGTACCTTCTGATGCCAAGATAAAAAGAAAAAATCTATTATTATTTTTAGCTGAGGCTTGTAAATCGTGAAGAATACAACCTGCTTCTGCAGAGAGTGTGAAGTTTTCTACATCGATATTCTTAATTTTATTCATTCTCTCCATAGAAACTATTACTTCTGTTCCGTTGTTACTAGGAACAGCGCCTCCACATAAACCTGTTCTTCCTCCTTGAGGTACAATAGGGATCAGGTTTTTCGAGCAAAACTTAACAATCTTAGATACTTCCAGTGTATTTGAAGGTTTTAATAAAATGTTAGAATTTCCTTTGTAAATTCCTCTTTCTTCGGTTAGATAAGGATTTAAGTCAAACTTATCCTCTAACCAACCTTTATTCCCAACTATATTTTTGAGATAATTTATTGATTCAAGATTCATAATATATTCCTAATTATCTAAATATACCTATGCATTTTCTGTAGATGCTTTTATTAATCTATCATTTATAGCCATGCCTAGTCCTTTATTGGGTATTGTTTCAACAGCTATTCTGGAAACTCCCATACTATCTAAGTTTCTTAACATTGTATAGAGATTGAAAGCAGATTCAGAGTAATTTCTAGATTTACTGAGACTAAGAGCAGGACCTTTGAAGTTTTTAGGAAGCTTTCCAAAACCTAACCATGCTTCCCCTGGTAGTGGATAATTGGCATTTATTCTTAGAGGAGTATTTGGTTGATAATGTTTTTTTAACATTCCAGGGGCAGTTATGGTATGCGAATCTATTTTTGGCTTTAAAACTTTACCTAGAACATTTTTTAGTTCAAGATGGTTTATGGCTCCATATCGTAATAATTTACTCTGTACAGTTGAAATATCTACAATAGTAGATTCTATCCCAACTTTTGATTTACCTCCATCTAGTATATAGTCTATACCATTTCCAAATTCTTCTCTTACTGCGTAGGCACTAGTAGAACTAAGTTTTCCAAACTTATTTGCACTAGGAGCTGCAAGAGGAAAATTAATAATTTTAAATAGTTTTTTTAAAGCCTCATGTTCAGGAACTCTTATTGCTATTGTTTTTAGACCTGAAGTAGCAATTTTACTGATTGTACTATTCTTTTTTTTAAATCCCACTATTGTAAGGGGCCCTGGCCAAAATTTCTTAGCTAGTTTTTGCGCTCTTTCATCACTGATGATACTATTTAAGGCTTCACTTTTATTTTTAAAATGTACTATCAATGGATTAAATAGAGGTCTGTTTTTTGTAGCAAAAATTTTCTTTATTGCAATATCGCTGTCTGCCCTAGCAGCTAAACCGTATACCGTTTCAGTTGGGATTGCTACAACACCTCCATTTTTTAGAATGTTTGAAATTGTTGTAATGTTTTTATCATTATCCTGTAAAATCATATCCTTACTATTCATTGAGAAATACTTCCATCCTTTTAAAGGCTTCATTTATAATTTTTTCAGACTTAGCGTAACATAGCCTAATGTAGTTTTCATTTGATTTTCCAAATGCAATTCCTGGTGCAAGTCCCACTCCAGTTGTTTTTAATAAATTTTTGCAAAAATTTAATCCATTGTTAACTCCTCTAATTTTAAAAAATACATAAAAGGCAGATTCTGGATGTCCATATGATATGTTCTTATTTCTATTTAAGTTATTAATAACCAAGGTCCTTGATTTATCAAAACGCTCAATTGTTTTATTGATAATATTATCAACATTATTTAAAGCAGTTATTGATGCTATTTGTGAAATGGATGGAGATGAAGCTATGTTAAATTCCACTAATTTTTCAAAAATCGGGGTTAGTTCTTTAGGTAATACCATCCAGCCAATTCTCCATCCAGTCATAGACCAAGTTTTAGAGAAACTATTAATTACAATCAATGGGTCGCCGTCTTGGTAAATATCCAAAAATGATGGAGCGTATTTTCTGTCGTAAACAATTCTAGAATATACTTCATCAGCAATAAGCCATATTCTTTCTTTCTTACAGAAATTAAGTAACTTTATTTGATCTTCTTTTTTCATCATCCAGCCTGTAGGATTATTTGGACTATTAATGTATATAGCTTTAGCCTTTTTTGCATTAGCAATTAGATTGTTCACATCTAGTTCCCATTTGTTATTTATAAGTTGAAGAGTGTGTTCTATAACTTCTCCACCCATTATATCAACACATCTTATAAAGTTAGGCCATACTGGCGTTACAGATATAACTTTGGTTTTAGGTTCTATGATTGCCTCAGCAGTTAACATTAAGGCGTTCATAGCAGATGCGGTAACTAATACACTTTCTTCGCTAACTTTTACTTGGTGAAGTTGTGTAAGATAGGTTGATATAGATTTACAGAGAGTTGGTATTCCTTTGTTTTCAGTATAATGAGTTTTTCCTGACCTTAATGCTCTTATTCCTTCATTAATAATTATTTCGTCAGTAGGTAAGTCGTCTTCCCCAAACCATAGAGGTATTATATCTTTCTCACTTAGGGATTCATTTGCTACTTCCCTTATTTCAGATTGCCTTAATTTTAATATCTCTTTTCTTAACTTAGGTAGTTTCACAGCATGGCGCCCAATTGCCAAGGTACAAATTCAATATCACCAAAACCTAGTGCTTCGCTTTTGGACTTTTTTCCTGAAGCTATAGAAATCTCATTGATAATTTCTTTCCAAGTTTTTTCATCTCCTCCTAATTTATAAATGTTTTCAATAGTTTTAGGCATAAATAATGATTTAACAAATATACTTGCTACATCCTT
>CAYRXL010000036.1:0-1670 GCA_964428295.1 uncultured Alphaproteobacteria bacterium | reverse complement strand
ATAGAAATAATTTCATTGAAAAGTTCTTTTCCCATATCTTGTATATCTAATTTTCCGTCAAAAATTTTTCCACAATTTATATCCATATCTTCTTTCATGTGGTTATACATTTTTGTATTGCTTGCTAATTTTATGGATGGAGTTGGTTTGCATCCAAAAACAGAGCCTCTTCCAGTGGTAAAACAAATTATATTTGCTCCTCCTGCTACCATTCCAGTGACGGATGCAACATCATATCCAGGAGTGTTCATAAAATTAAATCCTTTGGTGTTAACGTATTCTGCATATTGATATACATCTATTAGTGAAGTAGTGCCTCCTTTTGCTACGGCACCTAGAGACTTTTCAAGGATTGTAGTTAAACCTCCTGCTTTGTTTCCTGGTGATGGATTATTATTTAATTCAGCTCCATTTTTCTCTGTATATTCTTCCCACCATTTAATATGGTTAACTATTTTTTCACCAACTTCTTTATTTATAGCTCTCCTTGTTAATAAGTGTTCAGCACCATATATTTCAGGGGTTTCAGCAAGTATTGCGGTGCCGCCATTCTCTATTAATAAGTCTGCAGCAGCTCCTAATGAAGGATTAGAGCTTATTCCAGAATATGCGTCAGAACCTCCACACTCAAGGGCTAAAGTTATATTTGAAGCAGTTACCTTTTTTCTTTTAAACATATTTGCATGGGGTAGCATACCATTTATAATAGATATTCCCTTTTCAACTGTTTTTCGTGTGCCACCCTCTTCTTGAACAGTCATCATTTTGAACAATGGATTAGGATTCCAATCAAATTTTTCTGACATGCTACTTACCTGGTTTGCTTCGCATCCTAATCCCACTACTAGTATGCCAGCAAAGTTGGGATGATTAACATAACCATTTAATGTGTTTTGTAAAAAATCCCAACCCAAACCTTTTGATGCCATACCACATCCAGTTCCATGTGTAATGGCTAGGACACCATCGACATTTTTAAAATTTTCTAGATATTTTTTGTCAAAATTATCTGCTATATACTTACTAACAGTTGATGAGCAGTTTACTGATGAAACGATACCAATGTAATTTCTAGTACCAACTTTACCGTTTTTCCTAGTGTAGCCATCAAAATATGATAGATTCTCTTTACTGATATAGTTTGTTGGTTTTGCGTCTTTACAATAAGCATAATCTCTTCCAAATTTTTTTATGTATATATTATGGGTATGGACGTGTTGTCCTTTTTTAATGTGTCCATTTGCAAAACCAATAATTTGGTTGTATTTAATTATTTCCTTTCCGTTGTTAATGTCTTTTATGGCTACTTTATGTCCCATTGGAATGTCATTAATTAGACTAATTTCGTTGTGAATTTTAGTATTTTTCAAAATATTATATTTAGAAATGGCAACATTGTCATTTTTATGTAGTAGAATTAGATTGTCGTTTTTCATATGATTATCCTAATTATATTTCTATTTTGCTCATATTTGTTATAGTATCTTTCTATTAATATATTTTATTAATAATAGTGTATTTTATAAAACATTTCTAAGTAAAAATTTGGAGTGCTCCATGAAACTAGTGAGATATGGAAAGTTTGGAAGAGAGAAACCTGGTATAATAGATGAGAACGGTGATTTAAGAGATCTATCTACAAAATTGAAGGATATTGATGGGAAAACTAT
>CAYRXL010000035.1:12865-14805 GCA_964428295.1 uncultured Alphaproteobacteria bacterium | reverse complement strand
ATTTTCTAGTAAGGCTATACCTCCAGGCTTAAGATCATCAGCAGTTTTTTCTACAACACTACCTACACAATCAGGAATCATAACTAACTCTTCAACTCGAATATTATCTGCAAATGCATCCATAACTTTATTTAAAGAAAACTCATCCTTAACTCTGCCTCTAGGTCTTCCTAAATGGGAGACAATCAGCACTCTAGCTCCTTTGTCTGTTAGCTCATCTATTGTAGGTTTATGTCTCTTGATTTTTGTAAAATCAGTAACCTCCCCTTCATTATTGTAAGGAACGTTTAAATCACATCTAAGTAGCACTACTTTGTTATTTAGGTCAATCTTATCTAAAGTACGCAAAGACATTTACTATAAATTCCCAATTAATCCTGCCACATCTAGCATCCTATTTGCAAACCCCCACTCGTTATCATACCATGATACTACTCTAGCCAAATTTTGACCAACCATTTGTGTTTGAGTAACATCAAAGATAGAACTAGCCGAATTATGATTAAAATCGATAGATACTAGAGGCAATCTGTTTATTTGCAAAATATCTTTATATTCGGTTTTAGATGCTTGTTCAAATATTTCATTAATTTCTTCAACGTTTGTACCTTTCTCTGTATTTAGAGTAAAATCTATTAAAGAAACATTTGGTGTGGGTATACGTATGGCTGTACCATCTAACTTTCCATCAAGTTCTGGTAAAACCAATCCTACAGCTCTTGCAGCCCCTGTAGAGGTCGGTATCATAGAAATTGCAGCTGACCTAGCTCTTCTCATATCGCTATGCAAACTATCTACAACCCTTTGGTCTCCAGTATAAGAATGTATAGTAGTCATAAACCCAGAGACCAAACCAAAATTATCATTGAATACTTTAGCTATGGGAGCTAAGCAGTTTGTTGTACATGAAGCATTTGATATAATTGTATGTTCCTTAGATAATCCTTTGTGATTTACTCCATAAACCACTGTATAATCAACGTTTTTAGCTGGTGCCGATATAATTACCTTTCTTGCGCCTGCATCTATATGACTAGAAGCTAAATCTTTGTCTGTAAAAAAACCAGTACATTCCAAAACTACATCAATTTTGTGTTTAGACCAAGGTAGACTTGAAGGATTTTTTTCTTTCGTAATATATATCCTTCTATCATTCAAAAGGAATGAATCTTCTTTTAATTCCACTTTAGCAGGAAATTTACCATGAACAGAATCAAACGATAGTATATGTAGCATCTGAGACACATTCCCTAAATCATTTATAACTGATACTTCTATATCTTTTCTTTGGCTCTCAACTAATGCTCTGAGAATTAACCTTCCAATTCTTCCAAACCCGTTTATTCCAACTTTTCTCACTATTTACTCCTCCTATATGATTTACATATACACTAAGTTGTTATTTTTTAAGTAAAAACTTTGCCTCTTTATAAACTCTTTCAGAAGTAATATTAAAATGGTTAAAAATATCATCTGCAACTCCAGACTCTCCAAAGTCTTCCATCCCTATAAATATATCTTTTTCATTCATCCATTCCATCCAAGACTGTCTTGATCCAGCTTCAATTATAATTTTTGGCTTATTACCCAGAATAGTTGATCTATATTCATTAGAAGAATTGGCAAATATCTCCATGCACGGCATAGATATTAATCTAGTTCGTATACTTTCATATTTTAATTTCTGACATGCTTCCCTAGCCAAACTTACCTCTGAACCAGATGCTATAATTGTAATTTCAGCACCTTCTTCAGACTCTACAACATATGCACCCTTTGAGGAATAGTTTTCATTAAATTTAGCTTCTGTTGATCTAATGTAAGGTAATGGCTGTCTCGATAAAGCAATTACCGATGGACCATCTTTTCTTTCTAAAGCTAGCATCCAACTTTCTGCAGTTTCAGCTGAATCACAAGGTCTAAAAACGTATAGATTAGGT
>CAYRXL010000035.1:1047-12855 GCA_964428295.1 uncultured Alphaproteobacteria bacterium | reverse complement strand
AGGTATTACCCTTAAAGCAGATAGATGTTCAACTGGCTGATGGGTAGGACCATCTTCGCCCAGACCAATAGAATCATGCGATAAAACATATATTACTCTTTGTTTCATTAAGGCAGAAAGTCTGATCGATGGTCTCATATAGTCACTAAACACTAAAAAACTTCCTCCATAAGGAATGAACCCACCATGTAAAGATATTCCATTCATAGATCCTGCCATACAATGTTCTCTAACTCCCCAATGAATGTAATTACCAGTAAACTTTTTCTTAGAAATTATGTTATGTGATTCAACTAAAGTATTATTTGAACCAGACAAATCAGCAGAACCACCTATTAGATTTGGTATTTTCAAAACCAGACCCTTCAAAATTTCTTGGCTAGCTTTTCTAGTCGCCATAGTTTTTTTCTCTTTAGAAAATAAACTTTTTTTAGATAACAAAATCTTGATATGCTCATCAGTCAAATCTTTGTCAATAAAATTTCTTAATTCATTTGTTTTTATACTTTCATTGAAACTCTTTTCCCATCTCACTCTTAAATTAGTATTACGAGATCCTATTTGTCTCCATTTTGCTAAAATTTTCTCAGGAATAACGAAAGGAGGACTATCCCATTTTAGTTTTTTTTTTACTTTTTCAATTTCATCTACTCCCAAAGGCGCTCCATGGCTATCTGACTTTCCTGCCTTATTAGGAGATCCAAAACCTATAGTTGTCTTACAAAAAATTATAGAAGGTTTAATTTTTTCTTTTTTTGCTTCTAGTATTGCCAAATCTATAGCTTCGAAATTATGACCATCTATAATCTGAGTATGCCATCCCAGTGAATTAAAACGTCCTAGTGTGTCGTCTGAAATTGTCAAGCTAGTTGACCCATCTATCGTTACTTCGTTGTCATCATATAGAACTATTAATTTAGACAACCCAAGATGTCCAGATAAAGAGGCTGCTTCATGGCTAATTCCCTCCATTAAACATCCATCACCAACTATAACATATGTGTGGTGATCAATTAAATTACTTCCGTATTTACTTTCTAATATTTTTTCAGCTATTGCCATACCCACTGCATTGGCTAGACCTTGGCCCAAAGGACCTGTAGTAGTTTCTATTCCTAAAGCTTTTCCAAATTCTGGATGACCTGCTGTTGGATATCCCAATTGTCTAAAATTTTTTATATCATCTATATTAATCGACCTATATCCTGTAAGATATAATAAAGCGTAAAGTAACATTGAGCCATGCCCCGCAGAAAGAACAAATCTATCTCTATCAAACCAATCAGGCTTTTTAGGATCATATTTTAAGTGATTAGCAAATAGTATTGTAGCTACATCTGCAATACCTAATGGCATTCCAGGATGTCCAGATTTAGCCTTTTCAACTGCATCTATTGCTAAAAATCTAATCGCATTTGACATGCTGAAAAAATCTTCATCCATTTTTAATTATTCCTTATTTAAAATTTAGAAATAAAAATGTTATCTTTTGAGTCTTTATAAAGAACATAAAACAAAATAACTAATTAAATTAACAAAACAAATAATTATTTTATTTATTTTGAATAAAATATAATATTAATTAAACTTAAATATTAAGTGTATAGTTTAAACAACTATATATAAAGATAGAGAACAAAATGGATGATTTAAATAAAGCAATAAATAAACTTAACATTTTATTAGAAAAGTTAGATAATCATGCAAACTTACTGGCTAACGCTAAAAAGAATGAGCAAGAAAAGATACAAATGGGAAAGAAATTAAACTCTTTAACTAGAATCAAATCATTGGCTTTAGAAAAAGTCGATGAAACAATTCAAGAACTTGAACTACTTATAAAAGATTCTGAAAAAGATAGAGATCAAGAAAATGGCTGAAGTAGACGTAATTATTAATAATAGGTCATATAGAATTTCTTGTAATGACGGTGAAGAAAATAGAGTTTCAAATTTAGCTATAGAATTGAACAAAGAAGTTCAAATTTTAGCAGAAAAAATAGGTCAACTAGGAGAGCCCAGAATGATACTACTCGCCTCCTTAATACTACTTGATAAAGCTGATGAAGAAAAAAAAATTGCTATCAACTCTCTAACAAATACATCTAAAAAAATAGAAAAAGTTATAGAAAAGATAGAAAACTCTAATAATTGATTTCTACAAGACTTCAATATGAATAACATACATATTTCTAAAGTTAAATTAAGAAAAAGAATGAGATTAACAAGAAAGAGATTGAAATATATCAATGAGAGCAGTCCTTGGGATGCAGCAAGGAATTTTCTATCATTAATAAAAAACATAAAAGGGATGGTAGTAGGTTCTTATTGGCCCAACGGAAGCGAGTTAGATACAAAACCTCTAATGTCAGCATTGTTAGAGAATAATGCAAAGATTGCATTACCTAATTTAAAAAAAGGAAAAATTAACTTTCATGAATGGAAACCTGGAGAATCATTGCATCAAAATAAAAATAATATTTATGAGCCAAGAAAAGATTCAAAAACAATAGTTCCTCAAATAATTTTAGTTCCTTTATTGGCCTTTGATTCAAATGGAAATAGACTAGGACAAGGCTTAGGATGCTATGATAAATATGCTGCATACAACCCAAATCAAAAATATTTTGGATACGCTTATTTTGACCAAAAAATATATAAAGTTCCCAGAGAAGAACATGATATTATTTTAAATAAAATTATTACCGACAAGCTCATATTTAATGTAAAAGTGAGGTAAGTTTTGAATATTTTATTTTTAGGAGATATTGTAGGAAAGTCTGGAGTTAATTCATTAGTAAAAATTTTACCAAAATTCAAACAAGACTATAAAATAGATTTTGTAGTTACTAATGGTGAAAATGCTGCTGATGGTTATGGAATATTACCCTCTATATGTGAAGAGTTATTTTCCGCAGGTGTAGACGTAATAACCAGTGGAAACCATATATGGGACAAATCAGAAATTATACCATATATAGCTAGATCTAATAGACTTCTCAGACCATTAAATTATCCTGAACAATCCCCAGGAAGCGGATCTTCTATCTATAATGATAAGAGAGGCCGAAAAATATTAGTAATTAACATAATGTGCCAATTGTTTATGGAGCCATTAGATAATCCATTTATCATCATTGAAAAAGAACTAAACAAACATAATTTAGGAGAAAACGTTTCCGCAATAATTGTTGATGTTCATGGAGAGGCAAGTTCTGAAAAAATAGCCTTAGCCAATCACTTGGATGGAAAAGTTAGCATTGTAATAGGAACCCATACACACGTTCCTACTTCAGATTTACAAATATTACCTTTTGGAACAACTTAACAAACATATGACGGTATGTGCGGAGACTATGATTCGGTTATAGGAGGGGATAAAATATTGTGGATGGAAAGATTTAGAAGAAAAATGCCTGTCGGAAGAATATATTCTTCTCAAGGGGAAGCTTCCCTATGTGGAGTGTTAACAAAAATAAATTCAAGCAATGGTTTAACTGTTAAAAATGACCAAATAATAATGGGAGGTAAATTGGTTAATCGTCTACCTGATGCTAAATCATATTAATAACTATTTATTATTAATATGTTTTTAATTATTTGATACCCTTATAACCATTATGTTTAATATATATAATTGGAAAAAGAATTAACTATGGCAGGTCATTCACAATTCAAAAATATTATGTATAGAAAAGGAAGTCAGGATGCAAAAAGATCAAAAGCATTCGCTAAATTAGCTAGAGAGATATCCGTTGCAGTCAAAAATGGATCTGATGACCCTAAACAAAACCCTAGATTAAGAAATGCTATCATAAATGCTAGAAGCGAAAACATGCCTAACGAAAGAATTGCTAAAGCTATACAAAAAGCTATAGGATCTGACGATGATAAAAATTATGAAGAAATTATATATGAAGGTTATGGTGTAGCTGGTGTCGCAATTATTATAGACGCTCTAACTGATAATAGAAATAGAACAGCATCAGAAATTAGGTCAACACTCGCTAAAAACGGTGGAACAATGGCTGAAACAGGATCCGTATCATTTAATTTTACCAAAATTGGAAGAATAATTTATCCATGTAATTCTATAGAAGACAATCATATATTTGAGACAGCAGTTGAATCAGGAGCTTCCGATATCATTCAAGAGAAAGAGAATCACATAGTTACTTGCTCTCTAGAAAACTTTGGAAAACTTAGAGATTCATTAGTAGTAGAATTTGGAGATCCTATCTCAGCTAAAATAGAGTGGAAAGCATTAAACACAATAACAATAAATGAAGCGCAAGCCGAAAAATTACTTAAAACACTAAGTCTTTTAGAAGATTATGATGACATACAGTCTGTATATAGTAATTTTGAAATTCCCATAGAAGTTCTTGAGAAAATTTCTTTTGGTAGTTAGATTTCAAATATTTAATTTTAGAAATTTAGTTTGAGCCAAGCGATAAAATAACAAGGAGTAAACAATTATGAATATATTGGGTATTGATCCTGGAATCTCCGGAGGCATTGCAGTAATTAAGACCAAAATAGACCAAACTCCAAAAATAATTATTGCTAAAAGAATGCCTACCTTGAAGCTTTATGGAAAGAAAATAGTTGATGTTCTAGTTTTAGAAAAACATATAAAAGATATCTATATAGATGTGGCAATAATTGAAAAAGTACATGCCATGCCAAGACAAGGAGTTACCTCAAGTTTTCAGTTTGGAAGGAGCTTTGGAGCTATAGAGGCAATATGCCACATAATTAGTAAAAGAATAGACTACGTAGCTCCTGCAGTATGGAAAAAGGCTATGGGAATTGGGTCGTCAAAAAAAGAAAGCTTAGACATGGCTAGATTTAAATTTGGCAATGATAATATGTGGACAATAAAATCAAATGATGGAATAGCAGAAGCTGCATTACTTTGTTTGTTTTGGATTGAAAAATTTAAAAATAAAACAAATGAAATCAATTAAAAAATATCATAAATATAAAGTAACAGTTTATTATGAAGATACAGATGCCGGTCAAATTATTTATCACGCAAACTATTTAAAATATTCAGAAAGAGCAAGAACGGAATATCTCAAATCATTAGGATACAATCATATCATGTTGAGGGAGAATCATGGCATTTTTTTAGTAGTAAAAAGTTTAAATTTAAATTTTTATAACTATGGTAGACTAGAAGATGTTCTGGATGTTATTTCATGTGTAAAAAATATAACTAGAGTTTATATAGATTTTGAACAGACTATCTTTAAAAATAATGTTAGAATAGCAACTATTAGTTCTAAAATTTGTGCTACAAATACTAATGGAAGAGTTACAAGAATACCAATAGAGATGGTCAAAATTATCAAACAAGAATTTAAACTTTAATGGAAGATATAGTATGAATGCAGATATTACAGATTACTCAAACGTAGATATGACTATATGGGGTCTTATTCTACAAGCAGATGTAATAGTAAGAATAGTAATGCTTGTCTTATTAATAGCATCAATATTCTGCTGGACTATAATATTTGATAAATCAAGAAAATTTAAGAAACTTAGAATGCTTGCTGATGAATTTGAAACTAATTTTTGGTCAGGGATTTCTTTAGACAATTTACATAAACAAATAGGATCCGCTCCTTCTCATCCAATGGAAGCTGTTTTCATTAGCGGAATGAAAGAATGGAGATTAAACTCTAATAATAAAAATAAAAATAAATTTTTTGCGTCTACAGATATAATTCAAAGAATTGATCAGGTCATGAGTTCTTCACTTAACAGGGAAATGGAAATTATTGAAAAAAATATAAACTTTTTAGCTACCACTGGTTCAACTGCTCCATTTATTGGTTTATTTGGAACAGTATGGGGAATAATGAACAGTTTTCAATCAATAGCTACTTCACAAAACACATCTCTAGCCATAGTAGCTCCAGGAATTGCAGAAGCTTTGCTTGCAACCGCTTTAGGACTACTAGCAGCTATACCTGCTGTCATTGCTTATAATAAATTCTCATCTGATTATAATCGTTATGAAGCAAGATTAGAAACATTCCTCAGTGAATTTGTTATTCTTGTTTCTAGACATATAAATGAGCAAGATAGTAGATGAAGTTAAACAAACGAAATAGAAGAAACTTGGGTATAAACAAGAATTCTATAAAAAAACAAATGTCAGAAATAAATGTAACTCCATTTGTTGATGTAATGCTTGTTCTTTTAATTGTTTTTATGATCACAGCCCCATTATTGACAACAGGAGTAAAAATAGATTTACCTAAAGCAAACACCCCAACACTATCTGGAAACGATGAACCTTTGATAATCTCTATAAATGCAAATACAGAAGTTTTTCTGTCAGAAAGAAAAACTAATTTAGACGAATTGCATAATAAATTATCAGCAATAAATAAGGTTAATCCTGAAATGAGAGTATTCGTTAGAGCAGATAAAAAAGTAAATTATTCTGTCTTAATGAGAGTAATAGAAGAAATAACAAAATCAGGATTAAATAGAATTAGTTTGGTAACCCTTCCAGCAACATAGGAAATATAAAATTGAAGAACTCTTTGATTATATCTATAGTTTTACATTCAATAATATTAACTATTGCCATACTTGGCTTGCCTGAGCTACTAAGAAAAAATAATAAACAAGAAGGCCTAAATGTTGCAATTATAGATTATAATGATCTAAAGGATGAAAATATAAATGAAGAAAAGGAAAAATTAAAAGAAAAGGTAGAAATAAAAGAGATAAAATCCGAAGAGAAAAAGCCTATAGAAGTAGAACAAAACATAGAAACAAAGAAGAAAAAACCCGAAGAAAAAAAATCTAAAAACAAAGAAACTAGTGAATTTATGAATATTGAACCACCTATAAAACTTTCAAAACCTGCCGCTCCTAAAAGACAAGAAATAAAGCCTAAAATAGAAAACGAATTTATAGCTAAAAAAGAAGAAAAGCTTAAAACTGAAAATTTTGATGATATGCTCAAAGACCTTAGTGAAAAAAAACTTGAAAGTAATGAAAAAAATATTAATAAAACAAATAATAAAGAGAAGTTAAAAGAGAGAATAAAAGAATTAGCTGGATCCAAATTAGAAAATAGTGAAACATTATTAGCAGAGCCAGGAGAAAGATCAAGATTAGAAAAAATTATAATTGAACAGGTAGACGAAAATTGGTCTAGACCTCCTGGATTAAAAATCACTGAAGACGTAAATGTAAAGATAGTAATAAACTTGAATAGAGATGGAAGCTTAAATAACTTCAAAATTGATGATAATATAATTAACAAAGCTAGAAAAAATTCCAGCTATAGACCTTATGTTGAATACGCTATTAGAGCAGTTAAAAAAGCTTCACCTTTTAAGGGTTTAGATCAAAATAGATATTTTTTATGGAAGTCAATTGCGATAAACTTTAGGCCATTAGAAGGAAACTAAAATGATTAATAAGTTCTTAAAAAATAGTTTTATTTACATAATAATCCTCTTATTACAAATCTTCTTAACACATTCTGTAATAAGCCAGAATATACCTCTAGAGGTTGATATTACTAAAGGTAAAATAGAATTAATACCAATAGCAGTTTCTGAGTTTCAAGGAAATACAAAGGATGAAAAGGAACTAGGAAAAAAAATAACTAAAGTAATTACAAAAAATCTATCTAATAGTGGTTTGTTCAAAATATTACCAAAAGAAGCATTCTTACAACCTTCTGAAGAACTCTACATACAACCCTTATTTAAAGACTGGAGAATCATTGATGCTCATATTCTAATAGGGGGGAAAATTATTATACAAAAAGATGAAATTAAGATGCCAATAAAAGCATGGGACGTATATAGAGAAAACCAAATGATAGGTAAAAACGGTAAAACCATATCAGGAATAAAATTAAAGTTTTGGAGAGCCGCAGCTCATGTGGCTTCTAATCTCATTTATGAAAGAGTTACAGGAGAGAAAGGTTACTTTGCAACGAGAATGGCCTATATAGCAGAAAAAGAAATAGAAGGAAAAAGAATTAAAAGATTAGCAATTATGGACCAAGATGGAGCAAATCACAAATTTCTGACAGATGGAAGTAATATAGTACTGACCCCTAGATTCTCACCCACTAACAAAGAACTATTGTATTTATCTTACGCTAACAAAGCACCCCGTGTCTATATATTTGACTTGGAAAAAGGAAAGAAGCGACTTTTAGGAGAATTCTCTGGAATGAGTTTTGCTCCCAGATATTCAATGGATGGTAAAAAGATAGTATTTTCCTTATCTGAAGATGGTAATACAAATCTTTATATAAAAAATATAAATGAGAAAAGCTTTTTAAAAATAACTAACAATAGATCAATCAACACTTCTCCTAGTTTTTCCCCAGATGGAAATAACATTGTTTTTAGCTCAGATAGGTCAGGAAAACAAAATCTTTATATAATTGATATTGCAAATAATAAAACAAAAAGAATTAGCTTTAAAAAGGGAAATTACGCAACTCCAGTTTGGTCTCCAAGAGGAGACTACATAGCTTTTACAAAGATGATAGGAGGAAATTTTTATATAGGCTTAATGAAACCAAACGGAACAAGGGAAAGAACAATAGCAAAAGGTTATCTTATAGAAAGTCCCACGTGGTCACCTAATGGTAGAACTCTTGCGTTTTATAGAATAACTCTAAACTCCAATGGATCTAAAAACTCTAAACTATACACCATAGACATTACAGGTAATAGAGAGAGACTTTTAAACACACCTGGTCATGCCTCAGACCCATCATGGGGACCCTCCCTAAAATACTAATTTATAAACTAAACTATGTAAAAAGTTTTCAATTTGTTTTAAATTAAACTAGTATAAATATAATTAATTATTTTTAGGAGATTTTAATCTTGAGAGTTATAACACTTATACTTATAGCCATATTCTTAAATTCATGTGCTTCTACTGAACAAAGCAAAGTAAAAGTAACTAGTTCTACTTCTGAATTAGAAACTTCTGTAGACATTGAAGATGATGTAAAGTCAAATGAAGGAGAATTAGACGATGAGTACCTATCATCGGTTGAAACACCTACTATAAAGGTTAAAGAAGATATTCTAGCAGAAAAGCTAATTGAAGTTGGAGATAGAGTTTTCTTCGATTATGACAAATCAAGTTTTAGGGATAAAGGTATAGAAACCCTTAAAAGACAAGCTGAATTTCTTTTGTTAAATAAAGAAACAACTATAACAATAGAAGGTCACTGTGATGAAAGAGGTACTAGGGAGTATAATTTAGCTTTAGGTGAAAGAAGAGCTTCATCTGTAAAAAATTACCTTGTTTCATTAGGAGTTTCGCCAGATAGAATATCTGTCTTATCTTATGGTAAAGAAAAGCCACCAGTTATCGGAAATAATGAATATTCATGGTCACAATCTAGAACTGCTATAACAGTAATAAACAGGAATTAGAATTGATTAACTTTTTGCAACCATACAAAGTATTATTTCGCTATTTAATTGCCTGTTTTTTTATAGTTTTATGCACTACCCCCTCCTCCTCCTATAGTCAGGAATATCTAGAGCAAGTAATAGACAGACTGAATGCTATAGAAAAAGATCTTAGAGATGTACAACGACAAACCTATAGGGATGACCGGAACGGTATAACCCCAAATATTATAGAATCCAATCAGGTTGACAATTCAGTTGTTGCCAACCATGAAAAAAGATTAATAGATTTGGAAGAAAACATTAGGAATATTAACGGAATTACAGAAGAAATATCCCATAAGTTAGAAGTTATATACAAACGATTAGATGAAATGGCTAATAGGATGGACCAGAGTGAAACAAATCTCTTGGAAAATGAAGCAATATTGCAACCTGAAGATTCAGCACTAATTAATTCAGTTGAAAATAAAAACAATAATATAGAACTTATTGATGAAACTAATACTAGAAAAAATGTAGATTTAGAAAACACTAAGAAAAATAAAATTGTAATAACAGACCCAAATATTGAACAAAACCCAAGCATGAAGGTTTTAGGAACTATCAAAGAAGAAGAAAGTCTCTCAACGAGTAATCAGGATATAGAAAGTGATAACGAATACACAGATGATTCTAACTTAAAAAACAAAGATTCTGAGATTACTAACCTTGAAGAAGAAAAACCAGTATCTGTTGCTAGAAATCAAGAACCTATTGAACCTTCTACTACCTACCAAATTGCATATGACATGTTGGCATGGGCAGACTATGCATCAGCAGAAAATGCTTTTAAAGCTTTCATAGGAGAGCACCCAAATCATGCTTTAACCTCCAATGCCTACTACTGGTTAGGAGAAACTTACTATGTTAGGAAAAAATACCAATTAGCTGCAATAAGTTTTGCAAGGGGATATCAAAACTTTCCAAAAGGTGCAAAAGCTCCTGATCAATTATTAAAATTGGGTATGACATTTGTCAACTTAGGGAAAAACGATGATGCCTGCGCAACCTTCTCACAACTAGAAACAGAATTTCCAAAAACGCCTGGAAGAATATCAAAAAGGGCTATGGAGTATAGCCAACATGCAAAGTGCTCTTAAAAATTTCATAACAGAAGATGAATTTGTAAGATTAATGAAGCCATTTACTTTGTATCTAAATAACAATAAAATTTCTGTTTCTGTATCTGGTGGACCGGATAGTATTGTTCTACTATTCCTTCTATCAAATTGGGCATTAAGTGAAAGTCTTATTTTATATGCGTTCACAGTAAATCACAAACTTAGAGAAGAAAGTGAGGATGAAGCTAAATTTGTAGCCTCGTATTGTGAATCAATAAAAGTAAAGCACAAAGTATTAAACTGGGAGAATGATAATCCAAAATCAGGCATTCAAGAAAAAGCTCGATTAGCAAGATACTCATTATTGAGTAAAGAATGTAGAAATAATGGAATTAATTTACTGTTGACAGCACATCATGCAGACGATGTAGCTGAAACTTTTGCATACAGACTACTTTCAGGGAGCAACCTAGATGGTCTTGCACCTATAAAGACTATACGTACACTTAATAGTATTTATTTAGGAAGACCTTTTCTAAGATTAAGTAAAGAAAAAATTTTAAATACTATTAAGGTTAAAAAGCTAAAATACATCGTTGATCCAACTAATTATAATACAGAATTCACAAGAATTAAAATGAGAAACATATTAAATATAGAACCAAAATTAAAAAATGATTTCATTAAAACAAGTCAAGTTTTTCAAAAACTAAAAGATATAATTTACCATAATATGATAGACTCTTTTAAAAACTCTGTAAAAATATTTCCTGAAGGATATATATCTGTAAAAAAAAGTTTATTTTTATCTTTACCAAACTTCATTTGTATAAAATTTTTATCCTATAATCTTCAAAAAATAGGTAATAAAAAATACCCACCAAGGTCAAAATCTTTAAAATACTTGCTACTGAACATTAAAACTAAGAATATTAAAAGACTAACTGTCTCAGGATGCATAATTTCAATAAAAAAAAATGAATTAACTATCATGAGAGAATATTTCAGAATAAAAGATTCGTCAATATTACTTTCTCCTAAAAGCTCAGAGTTATGGGACAAAAGATTTAGGGTATATAATAAATCCTCTAACAGTTATTATTTAGTGGATTCATTAGGAATAGAAGGATGGAAAAAAATAAAACTTGTTGTCAAAAAAGATTTTGACACGAAATCAGGTGTCGTAAGAATTTTTTGGCAACAAATATCCAGGATCGTAGCATTTTCTTGAATTGTTTGACTTTTTTTAGTAATATCTGATATAGTTAATAAATAGGG
>CAYRXL010000035.1:0-1037 GCA_964428295.1 uncultured Alphaproteobacteria bacterium | reverse complement strand
AAAAAAGAATTATCTAATCTTCCTTTTAGTGTTAAAATGTCCTTACCTACTTTTAGAAACCTTGACGGATTAGCTTCGGTTCCCCATCTCAATATATGGAGGACATTAAATGATAAGAAAAATACTAGTGTAAAGTTAGAATGCTGGTTTTAATGTAGATTATAATGTAGAATGTATTTTGGGTAGATATTTTGAATAATACAGGAAAAAATTTATTTATTTGGATAGTAATTGCTGTAACTTTAATTATAGTTTTTAACTTATTTAATAACCAAGTAGAAAATAGAAACCAAATTAAAATCCCATATTCTGAATTTTTAGAATATGTAGAAAAGGATAAGATAAATGATGTATCTATGGTCGGAAGGGTAATCACAGGTCATCTTGATTCTGGAAGAGAATTTTCAACCTACACACCACCTAATGACCCAAACTTAATAGAAAAGTTATCACAACATGACGTAATCATAAATGCAGCGCCAGAAGAAGAATCTGTCTCTCCCCTATTGGGCCTTTTTCTAAATTGGTTGCCCATGCTTCTTTTTATAGGAATATGGATATTTTTTATGAGGCAAATGCAAAGTGGAAGTGGAAGAACTCTTGGTTTTGGTAGATCCAAAGCAAAATTATTAACGGAAAAACAAGGAAAAGTGACTTTTAAAGATGTTGCGGGAGTGGATGAAGCTAAAGAAGAGTTAGAAGAGGTTGTTGAATATTTAAAAAACCCAAGGAAATTTCAAAGATTAGGCGGTAAAATCCCTAAAGGAGTCTTACTAGTAGGACCTCCTGGAACAGGTAAAACACTAATTGCTAGAGCAGTAGCGGGAGAAGCTGACGTTCCTTTCTTTACTATTTCTGGGTCAGATTTTGTAGAAATGTTTGTTGGAGTTGGAGCAGCAAGAGTCAGAGATATGTTTGAACAAGGCAAAAAGAATGCTCCATGTATAATATTTGTTGATGAGATAGATGCAGTTGGCAGACATAGAGGAGCAGGTCTTGGAGGTGGAAATGATGAAAGAGAGCAAACTTTAAATCAA
>CAYRXL010000034.1:0-14924 GCA_964428295.1 uncultured Alphaproteobacteria bacterium | reverse complement strand
TCCCCTCTTAATTTATAAAATTCGACGTTATAATTTTTGTTATTTTTTTTTGCAATAGAGATAGCCTCAGAGGGTTCTATTCCAACTAATCGTTTCGGTTTGAATTTTGATAAATTAAACAAAATTCTGCCACTTCCTGTCCCCAATTCCATTATATTTTTATTTTTTATTGTTTTAAGATTGAAAGGAGCTACTATATCTTTTAGCATTTCAGTAGAACCCCAATAACCGTCAATTTTACTATCTTTTTTAAATTGTTTTCCAAAGTCTGGAAATGATTCTTTATGATCAATCTTCACATTATCTCCATTATTGATTTAACATTTTGATAATCTTTCAATAGTTTTTTCTAATATATAAATTGACCAAATGGTTTTTTTTCTTTCTTTTCCATTGAAATGTTTATTTAAGAGACCTTCTAATTTAGTTTTGTTAAAATATTCGTTTATATTGTTATTACTTGATAACAAGGTGTCCTGTATTTTCTCTTTAAGTGGACCTCTAATGATATCCGATAAAGGGATAGCAAAACCATGTTTTTTTCTATTTATAATTTTTTTAGGAATCTTATTTAAACACAGTTCCCTGAGTATGTGTTTGGTTTTTCCGTTTTTCACTTTAAATTTATTATTAAGTTGCATAGAAAATTCAATTATTGATTTTGATAGAAATGGTGATCTGACCTCGAGATTATTATACATAGATGCTCTATCTACTTTAGTAAGTATATCATTAGGTAGGTAAAAATTAAAAAAAAGATTAGTGATTTGATCATTTATATTGTTTTTGTTGGAGAGGTTTTGAGGAATTAATAAATTCCAATAATTTTCAGGAGTATATTCATATAAGAATTCTTTCTTTAAGAGACTTCTAATGTTACTATCTGACAGTGGTGCCATCCATCTAAATATCTGATGGTGCGTAGGCCATCCTAACCCTCTACTTACGTGTTTTATTAAAAATAAGGATCCCATGTATTTTTCTTTAAAGGGGATATTATCTGTAAGAAGAGATATTATTTTACCTCCTTGCTTAGGAAATAATTTTAAATAATTAAGAAATTTTAAATATTTAAAAGGTTGATACCCACTAAAAAGTTCATCTGCTCCGTCACCGGATAGTATTACCTTTACATGTTCTTTGGCAAATTTTGAAACTAAAAAAGTTGGTAGTATAGATGAATCACCTAAAGGCTCGTCTAGGTTTTCTTCCACAACCTTTATTGAGTCCATAATAGATTTTTTTTCAAATGTCATAGTTAAGTTTTTAATACCCAAATAGTTTGCCGTTTCTTTGGCATAATTTGACTCATCAAATGAATCATTTTCCATTTTAATTGTAAAAGTTTTTATATTTGAATTGATGTTTTTTGTATAATAAGCAATTAGGCTAGAATCAATTCCTCCTGATAAAAAAACGCCTACTGGCACATCGGCCACTAGTCTTTTTTCAACAGATTCTTTTATAAGACAATTAACAGTTTCAATGTTTTCTTGTTCTGTGCTTTGATGTTTGGGTGTTTGATTGATCTTCCAATACTTATTCCTTCTAATTCTACCTTCTTTAAATTTAATTATTTCTCCAGGTTTTACTTTCTTTATGTGTTTTATAATTGTTTTTTCATTGGGTATATAGTCCAAATGCAGATATTGAAGTAATGCTTCGTTATTAAGTTTTCTATTTTTCATTATTGGATGAGAGCAAATTGATGAAGCTTCTGAACCAAAAAGAAAATATTCGTTGTTATAAAAGTAATAAACTGGTTTTTCTCCGGCTCTGTCTCTAATTAACCATAGTGTTCTATCTGTTTCCTGAAAATATGCAAAAGCAAACATTCCGTCGATAGCTGATAAAGTTTGTTCAATACCAAAATTTTGGAGATACTGAAAAAGAACCTCAGTGTCGGAATTATTTCTTAATCTAATTTTGTTGGTAGAAAGAAAATGTGCATGTGTTTTATAATCATATATTTCTCCGTTAAATACTAACATATTCCCTGTTTTAGTATCAATGCATGGCTGTTTTCCATTTTTTAAATCTATAATTGATAATCTATGGTGGCCTATTGCTATTGATTTATTTACATGAATAGAATAATCGTCTGGCCCACGATGTCTTATTGGGTAAAGCATTTTATTCAATATAGCTTTGTTGTCACTAGCATTTAAGATTGGAGTATATCCAGCAAAACCACACATAAAATATTTTATCTTTCTTTGTACTTTATAATTTTTTTTATAATATACTGAGGCTTTCCCCTTGTTTCAAAGTAAATTCTAGATTGAATTTCAGCTACTAAGCCAAGAAAAATACAAATAAGTCCTGACATAGCAAAAAAAACTATTAACAAAGGTAGAGGAGTTGAAATGAATGAAATATTTTCAAAAACTTTTAGCCATACTGTATAAAAGGAAAGTACAATAGCCAATAAAAACATTATTAATCCAAATTTACCAAATAAGTGAATGGGTCTATCTAAAGATTTGTCAAAAAATCTTATCACTAATAAGTCTAAGATTACCTTTGGAATTCTAGATAATCCATATTTTGTTGTACCAGCATTTCTGGCACGATGATTTACCGTAATCTCTTTAATTTTGGCCCCTTCCCAGAATGCATAGATAGGAACAAATCTATGCATTTCTCCGTAGAGTTTTATATCTTTTATAATTTCTTTTTTATAAGCTTTCAATGTGCAGCCAAAATCATGAAGATTTAATCCTGAAATTTTAGATATTAAATAATTTGCTATTTTTGAAGGAAAAACCCGAGTTAGTTTTAGATCTTTTCTATTTTTTCTCCAGCCTGATACAACATCATAACCTTTATTTATTTCCTCTATTAATTTTGAAATGTCATTTGGATCGTTTTGAAGATCTGCATCCATAGGAATAATTACTTCCCCTTTTGCCAAGTCAAATCCAGATTGTATAGCAGCAGTTTGCCCATAATTTCTCCTTAAATGGACTACTTCAAATCCCTTATTATTTTTTGTAATTTCATTAAGCTTTATTTCAGATCCATCGTTACTTCCATCGTTTACAAAAATTACTTGAAATTTTTGTTTCTTAATTACTTTTAATAGTTCTTTTGAAAGTTGATCTAAATTTTCTATTTCATTGTATACTGGAATTACAATTGTAATCATAATTAAGAATCCACATTTATTGTTATTTTTCTAGTTGCCACATAATCTTTTATAGTTTTAGAAATTCCTTTTTTAAGGCTAATTTTAGGAGCCCAGCCTATTTTTGTGAGTTTATCTATATTTAGTTTTTTTTGAGGGGTGCCATCAGGTTTGCTTTTGTCATATTTGAATTTACAATTTAAATCTACTATGTCACAAATTGTCTGAGCTAATTCAATGATCGAAATATCTTTAGAGTGACCTATATTTATATGTTCTGATTCTGAATAGTTTTTTGCTAGAAAACAAACAGCGTCAGCTAAATCATCAACATGTAGAAATTCTCTTCTAGGCTTACCAGTTCCCCAAATTTCTATTTCTTTTTTATTTTGTATTTTAGCGTCTATAATTTTTTTTATCAAAGCTCCCATAACATGTGATGTATCTGGATCGTAATTGTCCCTTGGTCCATATAGATTTGTAGGCATAACTGAAATAAAATCCCTATTAAACAGTTTTCTATAATACAAACAAAGTTTTAAGCCAGCTATTTTTGCAATTGCGTATGCTTCATTGGTTTTCTCCAAAGGGCCGGATAATAATTCAGCTTCATTTATTGGCTGTTTAGCATACTTAGGGTATATACATGATGAACCTATAAATACAAGTTTTTCAGTGTTATTAATTCTAGCTCCTTCAATTACATTATTTTGTATGGCTAAGTTTTGGTACAAAAAATCTCCAGGGCTTTCTTTGTTTGCAGATATTCCTCCAACTTTGGCCGCAGCTAAGAAAATTATATTTGGTTTATGTTTTCTTATCCATTCCCAGGTTTCATTTTGATTAGTTAAGTCTAATTTGTTTTTATTCACAGTTAGAATTTTGCAATCTTCTTTTTCTATTTTTCTTTTAATAGCTGCTCCTACCATACCATTATGACCGGGAATCCATACTATCTTTCCTTTGAGTTTATAAGAATATTTTTTTTGATTATTCATCTATTCATCTGTGTCTTTAATTCTTATTTTTCCATCTTTTATGGTATTTCCTATTTCTTCTATATCGTTCAAAACCATTTCTTTTACTAGTTGTTTGAAAGTGATTTTTGGCTCCCACTTTAACACTCTCTTTGCTTTTGATGAATCTCCTAAAAGTGAATCCACTTCTGTTGGTCTATGGTATCTCTTATCTACTTTTATTATTACTTTTCCAGTGTTTCTGTCTATACCTCTCTCTTTTATTCCCTTTCCTTTCCAAAATAAACTAATACCAACATGACTAAATGCAAGCTTGCAAAAATCTCTTACAGAATGACTTTTTCCACTAGCTAGCACAAAATCATCAGGTTTGCTGTTTTGTAGAATTGACCACATCCCTTCAACATAGTCTTGAGCATGTCCCCAATCTCTTTTTGCATTGAGGTTTCCAATCCAAAGTAATTTTTCGAGACCAAGGTAAATTGATGCTACTGCTCTTGTTATTTTTCTTGTTACAAAAGTTTCACCTCGCAAAGGACTCTCATGATTAAATAATATTCCATTTGAAGCATACATTCCATAGGCTTCTCTGTAGTTTATAGTAACCCAATATGAATATAATTTAGCAGCTGCATAAGGGCTTCTCGGTTGAAATAAAGATTTCTCATTTTGGGGGGGAGGAGTATTTCCAAACATTTCTGATGAAGACGCTTGATAAAACCTAACTTTTTTTTCCATATTTAAAGTTCGAATAGCTTCCAAAAGCCTTATAGTTCCTAAGGCATCAGAATTTGCTGTATATTCAGGTGTTTCGAAACTTACTTTAACATGACTTTGTGCTCCTAAATTATATATTTCATTAGGTTTTACTAGCTGTATTATTCTAATTAAATTTGATGCATCTGTTAAGTCACCATAATGCATTCTAAAATTCTTTTTTTTGCTATGAGGATCCTGATAAATATTTTCTAGCCTTCCTGTATTGAAGGAAGATGACCTCCTTTTTATTCCATGTACATAATAGCCTTTATTAATTAAAAATTTAGCTAAGTAAGCTCCATCCTGTCCAGTAATTCCTGAAATAAGAGCTATAGGCTTTTTCATAAATAATTCCTTTAAAATAAGTATTTTTTTATATAAAATGTAATGTAATTTATTTACAATCTATTTAAAACAAAATCTTTAAAAATTTATATTTTTTATAAAGATATTCATGATTATTTGAATTATTATTATTTGTTAAAATGAAAACTATTTTTGGTGATAAGTTTAGTGGGTTAATTAAAGGCTCCTTTATTTATAATAATTTAAATAATTATTTTCTTTTGTTTATATCTTTATTGTTAAGTTGGACCATTTTAGGTGCAGCTCCTTTTTTTCAATTAGGTGGTTTATGGCCTCAGACGGAATCACAAATATTGTTTTTACACTTTATGGGTGCATTCTTGTTGTTATACAAGGGTTTAAGATGTATTTTTTTTAAAAAAGAGATAGTCGTTTTTGGCCATCCATTAGTTTTTATACCCTTAAGTCTTGGCATTTTAAGTATATTTTCAGGTCTTTTTCAAAAAAATTATTTTTTGTCTTGGTTTGGTTCCTCACAAGTAGGGCAAGGAGCATTTTGGTATATTGATTTGGCAATTTTTACAGCTTGTATGATTCCATTATTTGAAAAAAAATTATATAGAATTATTTTTTTTATTAATATTATTTTTGTAACTCTGATAACAACACTTTTTACACTAGAACCTAATTGGAAAGATTTACCAATAACTTTTTATTTTTTTTCTGATTATCTTTGTTATTATGCAATATTATCTTTAATTATTTTTAGTACTACTACTAAAAAATTTACACCATTTTTACTAATGTTTATACTTCTTGGGTTTTATCTTGATAGTATCAACAACAATGCAGCTTTCTATCTTTGGGTTATAGTTTGCATGATGTTGTTAGTTTTTAAAGCATTTCAGTTGTTATTTAAATATTTTGAGAATGACATAATTAATCTAGCTAGAAAGCTCTTTGAAATTATTTATTCAAAAGAATCATTTGTTTTTGGTGTGGCAGCAATATCATTCCTTATACTTTTGTCTGCTAAAGTATATTGGCCAGGTGATGGTTCCATACCTGTAGAAGCTGTTGAGTCTCCCTTGGGGTCTATGGTAGTAAGAGGAAAAATTATAGAAGTTGCTTTGAACGCTATATTAGACATGAAAAGCATGCTATTGGGTTCTGGGTGGGGCCATACTTCTGAGCTTTTGTTGAAAGAAATGCATGTTTTTCAATATGATCAACTTAATTTAGGATACAATTTACATTTTCATACTCATAATGAGGTTTTCGAACACCTAATTAGTCTAGGAATTCCAGGATTGATATTATTTTTAAGTTATGCCTATTTTATTTTTAGAGATTCTTTTAAATTTTCTGTACTTCTTGCAATAGCTTGGTTTCTATTCTTTGGAGTTACCTGCTTTTGGTTTGTCTGGTCAGGAACACTTCCATTGTTAGCTGCAGCTGTGGCTTGTACAACGAGAATAAAATATAGATTTAAAATTAATATTACTAATAATATTATAACTAGAAACCAAATATTAATTAAGATGTTTGCTTTTTCCATTATGTTATCCATCCTTTGCTATGGTGCTTCAATGGCTTACCTTTCAATCAATCAATTTAATAAGCGGCTTACATATGATTCTTTCCTGAATGAGTATCCAGAAAATGATGTTAAATGCGACTACTATAAAGATTATGGGAAAGGGGGGAAAGATCTATCTCATATTTTGATAACTTATGTTAACCGCTTAACGAAAAGGGCATATCATCCTAATGTTCCGGGAACAAGAGAAGAAAAAGAAAAAGAAGCAAGTTACAAGCAAGATGATCTAAAAGTATTGAAGAGAATAAATTGTGTTATTGATAAAATGATAGTTGATGGTGGTGCATCACTTGAATTAATAAACGCATCAGTGGTTGCTCCAGCAGTTTTAATATTTAATAATTATAAGAAATTAGATCTAGAAACAAAAGATTATTTAAATTGGGAAAATAGGGTATTGGAACTATTAAAACTTGCACCAAAGAGAGGAGACATATTAGTTCCATTTATATCAGAATCTTTGAGTAGAAGAGAATTTAAAAAAATATATAAAATTTGTAACTTGTTAGATAAAAATGAAATAAATTTGTATTGTGAACTGGCAAAAATATCAATTATGCTTGATAACCCCAATTTATCTTCTAATGAGTTTAAAAAGGCTATAATAAAACTCAGAACAATAGTAGACGATGGATTATTGGACCTTAAGGTTTATGGATGGTGGCAAGAAGAAGATTTTTATTCAAAAAATATAGATGGCATTGGTCCCACAGGTATTCCCTTGTCTGGCGATATGATATTTCTCATAAAAGATAAGGAAGCCCGCAAAATTCATGAACTTTTAGAGGAATTGAAATAAAGTTGTATTTTTGCAACATAGGAATTTATTTTAAATTATTTTTATAAAGTACTTGAGTTAATAGAAAAAATTCCATAAAATCCTAATGTGGCTTTAGAAAAGCCTTTGATTGTTTAACGTAATAAGAGGAGATATTTGTATGAAGCAACTTCGCTTCCTCTATGTGGCTTTACTAGGCCTCTTTGTTTTTAGTATTTCTGGAATAGAAACTTCCAAGGCTGCTAGTGTTTATGGATTGAGCTGTTACAATAAAGCTTATGGCTTGCACGTAACTGGTTCTTCTGACCCTGCTGGGGCAAATTCATATACTACAGCTTACGCAAGCATAGCAATGGATGAAACTAACGGATGGTCCGCAGGTAGTGGTGGAACCTATCTAGGTAGAAACTGTCTTTATGCAGGAGCTGGAAATACTAATAGTGCAGTTATTGTTGCGGGAGATATAGCCAGAGTGGCAGCTACCGCGATAGTTGGTGGTATCAACAGCAGAATTAGTGCTGCGATGATGCAAAGCCAAGATACTGCAGCTCACATGTCATATACTTCTGACGGTACAGGTGTAGGCATGGCAGCAAATAGAATTTTTAGTGGTTTGAGTTTATGGACGCACGCAACAGATTCAGATTTTGATAATGATCAAACTTTTGCAGCTGTTTACAAAGATTCAAACAAGTATGATGGTGATTCTTCTAGTCTTTCATTTGGTATCGATAAAACATTTGGTAATCTCCTAATAGGGTTGGTTGCGTCTAGTTTTGATACCGATTTATCAACTTCGGTTAATGAGGGTTCATATGAAGCTGATGGAGAAACATATGGTATATATGGTGCTTTAAAAGCCAGAGCTCTTGTAATCTCAGCTGGGTACGGAGTAGGAGACTATGATTTTACAACTAAGAGAGTAGATTTTGGTACTCATAATACTACTATTACAGCGTCAGGTTCGCATGATGTGACCTACGGGCACGTTGGGGTAACAGGTAACCTTTCTAGAGGAAGACTAGCCTTTGCACCAAGACTTAACTATAAGTACTTAGAACTAGATACTGGAAGTTATTATGATATAGTGCCGAATGATTCGAATACTGCGGGTCCTTCAGATAACAATACTACTGGTAACGATGGAAGCGGTACGTCTGAGAATCAATTAGTAGCAGCGTGGCAAGCAGAGTCGAAAGTGGTAGAAGCGGGACTTAGTATTTCGGCTAACTTGGGTGCGATATCCCCTTATCTAGATTTAGCTTATGCCAGCGAGGATACTACATCAGCTGCTTATAAGACAGAGGCGACTACTGATACTGTGAGTGATGCAGCTGCTTCAAGTGCTGATGACAGTTACACAGTTGGAGTAGGTGTAAATCTAAGAGTAGGAGGACGTTTAACCGGTAATATCTCATATTTTGAAGTCATGGATAGGACAGATTATAATGAGCAATCGGTTATGGGATCCATACGACTTAGTTTCTAAGACCACATTTACCTCTACCTTTAAGGTATGACGGTATAAAATGAACCCGCTCCTTTTAAAAGAGGAGCGGGTTTTTCTTTTATTTTTTATTTATCAATTTGGTATTTTAAGGATTTAAACTTTTCAGTATCCTTTGGTTCTGTCCACTTCAGAGATTAAATTTAAATTTAATTCAGCTAATTTAATATTTTTAATAATAAATTTGGCATTTTTAATTGATGCTTTTGTTATTCCTCCTATATGAGGTGTAATAATTATTTTGGGGTTAGACCATAGTATACTATTTTTTGGTAAGGGTTCATTTTGAAAAACATCTAATACTGCTCCAGCAATAATATTTTTATCTAAAGCATCCAAAAGGTCTTTTTCATTAATAGTATTTCCTCTTCCTATGTTTATAAGATAAGCTCCCTTCTTAAATTTTACTAATAGCTTTTCATTTATTATATTATAAGTTTCTGAGGTAGAAGGTAGCGTAGAAATTACTATATCAGATTGAGAAAGTGCTTTAATTAAGCCAGATTCTTCGTAATATAAATTTATTTTATTATGTATACTTGATAGTTTATTCTTTTTCCATCCTATTACTTTATAACCTAAATATCTGAGTTTTTTGTAGATCATTTGCCCTATATCTCCATAACCCAGTAAAAGTATAGTTAATTCAGATGAAACTTTATTAAAATTATATTGTTTCCATTTTTTAATATTTTTCAGATTTATATAATTATGAATACCTCTTTGACATAACAACACAGCCATAGTGGAGTATTCTGCTAACTGTATAATTAGATTTTTATCAACTAACTTAGCTATTTTTAAATGTTTTGGTGGGTTCTTTTTTAAAATATGGTCTACCCCAGCGCCAAGAGAGTGTAATAAAATCAGTTTTGGTAAACTTTTCCAAATTTTTGATGGAGCGTCCCATATTAAAGCATATCTAATATCTTTTTTATTTTTAATTTCTTTAGGCCATATTTTTAATTCAAATCCTTCTTTTCGAAATACTTCCTTCCATGCTTCTGGGTCATCCCATTCCGAATAAAACGCAATTAATTTTTTCTTTACATTACTCATTAGTTTGAAATTTAGTTTTTTGTATAATTAAGATTGATAATATTGGTAAAGCTAGAGATAGTAACAATACAGTTATTAACAATGGTCCTAAATCATTGTAATTGGCAGAAGTTATAATTTCGTTGTCTGAGATATCTTTTACCTCTCTTTCAATTATAAATATCTGGTTCAAATATTTAGTACCTAGATCTCTGGCAGAAAGAGCAAGATTGGTAAAAGATGCAAAAACTGCAAAAAATGTAGCTTTTAATTTATTAGGAGCATTTTTTGCTATCCATGCAAGTAAAGGAATCATAGCAACTTGTCCTAAAGGTGATTCTAAAGCCGTATTTATAATAGCAATAAATTTTGCGTCCACAAAACCATTAGTTAAACTAGCTGTGACATTATGTATTCCATAGAACATACCAATACTTGGAAGCATCAATACTGAAGATACTACAGATAGTATAATTATGAGTTTTGCAATTGAATTGTTAGACATAAGTGGTCGAAATATAACTATGCCTATAAGAGTTAAAACGGAACTTATCAAAGATAATAGTGAAAAAAATTGCTCGTTAAAGTTTAATTCATCTATTTCAAACCAATTTAAACCTGGACCAGGATAAGGAATAGCTCTAAAGATAAAAATAATAATTGCAGTACCAATTACCATATTTCTGGTATTTTCTGGTAGTTCGTAAACTAATTTTTTCATTAATAGAAATATTATTAACATTGACCCTATGAATACTATTTCTTGAGCATACTGTAGTTTCATTCCACCAACGACCAGTGTAAATAATACAAAAACTAAACTTCCTAACAGTATAAAATAATTGGGTTTAATTTTAATTGCTTTAGGGGCCATAACAGAGTTGCTTAAATTAATAGTTTTAAGCTTTCTTTTATTTACAAACCTTAGGTAAGAAGCTAGAAATACACCAGATACAGAGATAAGAGGAATTATTAATGCATATAAATAAACATCGCCGTATAATAATATTTTTTCTTCTTCTTCCAAGTTGTTAGCATTAGAAAAAAGTATAACATTTATAAGAGCTACCAATAGAGTTCCACTTATTATTGCAAATCTCCCTAAAGTTTGCATTGTTGTGTGCATTTCTTTAGTTTGTTGTTTGTTATATTTATAACCTTTGTTATTTAAAACAGGTATAGCCTCAACTGTCATTGCATCAGCTACTACATCCTGCAAGACATAGCCTATTGGTGCTAGTAAAGTTGAAATTACAAACCAAGTTTGAACTTCTAAGAAAGTAGACATAAATTTAGTATTTACTATTATGAGGTGCATTATTAATAGACTAATTGATATCAAGAGACACCCTAGAAATACCAAATAGCTTTTCCTCTTCCAAATTAAATCAACTATGTGTCCTAATGGCATTTTTAGTGCCCAGGGTATTCCCGCCCAGAAGCCTAGGGAAGCTATAAAAGCTGCGGATAGGTCTAAGTAGTCCTTAAGAAAAAAAATACCAACTATTCCAGTTAATCCAGATATACCTGCTGCCATATAAATCATTAATGGAGGTAAATATGACCATCTAAGTTGTATGAATAGACTGCTTTTAGTTTTGCTTATAAAGTTATATAAATTAAGCATAATTTAGAATTACTATCATAATTTAAAATGCTGAAGTTTAACGTCCATATACATCATTTAGACGCACTATATCATCTTCACCAAGATATTTACCATTTTGCACTTCAATAATAATTAGTACAGATTTTGTTTTATTTTCAATTCGATGCACTTCTCCTTTGGGTATATATGTTGACTGATTAGAATATAGTTTAAAAGTTTTAGTTCCTCGAGTTATGGTTGCTACACCATTTACTACCACCCAATGTTCTGACCTTTTTAAATGTTTCTGAAGAGAAATTTTTTGTCCAGGATTAATGATTAACTTTTTTACTTTATAGTTTTTGCCTTTTTCTAAATTTTCAAATTCTCCCCAAGGTCTTTTTATTTTAGCACCTTGCAAGATTTCTTTTCTTTTTCTTTTCTTAAGTTTATCGTAAATTATTTTAATTCCACTAGAATCTGTAATGTTGGTTACCAGGACTGAGTCTTTAGTGCTGACTACTGCTAAGTTTTCTATATTTGCTACAGCAAGAAGTTTGTTATCAGTATAAAAAAAGCAGTTCTTAGTATTAGAAGAAATTATGTCCCCAGTTTTATTAGTTATTTTAGATATGGATAAATAAGTTCCTAAATCAGACCATTGGGATTTTAAAGGAAACACGGCGATTTTTTTAGATTTTTCTAAGATAGCCTTGTCAAATGATTTAGGTTTGATTTTACTAAAAGATTTGGGGTCGAGTCTTAAAAAGTCTAAATCAGGAAATGATTTTTTTAATGATATTTTAACATTTTTAAATAAGGAGTTATCATGTTTTTTTAAACTAGCTAAAATTGTTTTGCTTTGTGCAATAAAAATACCTGAATTCCAATAAGCTCCTTCAGAAATCAGTTTTTTAGCTATATCAGTTTTTGGTTTTTCTACAAATTTTTTTACTATAAACGAAGATTTATTCAATTTACTAGATGTAATTATGTATCCATATTCTGAGTTTGCTTCTTTAGGATCAATTCCAAGAGTTACGATATAGCCCTTTTGTGCAATTTCTATAGTTTTGTAAATTGTATCAATAAACTTCTTTTTATTTTCAATATAATGGTCAGAAGGCATTATACATAAATAGTCATTAGGCTTAGATATTAAGGCTGCTACTGCTATTGCTGGTGCAGTGTTTTTTGCTTCAGGTTCTAGTATTATTCTACCGGGAACAATATTATTTGATTGAAGTATTTGAGCTATTCGAAATCGATGTTCACTATTTCCTATAATAGTTATTTTATCAAACTTTTTGTTATCAATTCTTTTTATTGTTTCCAAAAGTAGGGATTGTTTATTTCTTAATTTTAAAAATTGTTTAGGAGATTCTATTCTAGATAGGGGCCATAATCTAGATCCAGACCCACCAGATAAAATTATTGGCTTAATTTTAATTTTCACTAGATAGCTTTTTTAAATACAAAATGACGTTTGCTCTTTGATTTACATCTTTTATTCCAGTGTAAGACATTTTAGTTCCTACAGCCCATTTCATGGGATTTGATAGAAAATTAAACATAGAAAATTCTGACCATTTTCCTGTCAAAGCTAAAAAAGCTTTAGAATATCTAAAGTTTTTTGAAGTAGCTATATCTCTTTCAAATATACCTACCAAGCTTGGACCTATTTTATTTTTATTTGGGTCATCTAAACTATGGCAAACTGAACAGTTTTTACTGGCAAATTTTTTACCAGCTAGTGAGTCGGCTTCATTTAATAATTTTAAAATATCACTTTCTTTGAGTTCGTTATCATTTAAAATAGGTTCATCCACTAGTATATCCTTTTCTTCTTCCGACTTTGAAGAGTTGAAATCAGCAATATAAGATACTTTTTGTAAAGATTTCTCTTGCTTGTTGTGTGGATATATAAATTCGGTAATAAATGATGTAAGAAAAAAAATCAGCAGAGAGGTAAGTATGGCGCCAATAAATTTATTAATTTCAAAAGACATAAAATTTCCTTACTAATTTTTTATATATAATTATATATACTCTTATAAATTTTAAAAACATAATTTGTAAAAAGTATTAAAATTTGTATAAACTTTAATTTAACTTTATAAAATGGATAAATTGTGAAATCAATCATAGTAATTCCAGCAAGAATGAATTCACAGAGGTTTCCTGGAAAACCTCTTAAGAAGATATTAGGTAAACCTATGATTGCTCATGTAATTGATAAGGCTAAAAAGTCTAATGCGGGGCCTGTCTTGGTAGCTTGTTGTGATCAGGAAATAGCTAATTTTGCAAAAGAATATAAAACAGAATATGTCATGACTGATCCAGAGTTTAATAGTGGCACTGATAGAGTTTATGCAGCTATTAGTGAGTACGATAAAAAAAAGTATTATGATCTTGTAATCAATTTACAATCAGATATTCCAGGAATAGAATCTAAGAGTATAAAAATACTTTTTAATTTGGCAAAAACACGTCAATCTGATATTGCTACTCTAGCTTCTTTAATTAGAAACAAAAAATTAATTAACGATCCTAATGTTGTAAAGGTAGTTATATCTAAAAAAGGGGAAAGTATTTATTTTTCTAGATCAAAAATTCCTTATGGATCTTCTAGTTTTTATGAACATATAGGAATATATGCATTTAAAAGAAGTATACTTGAAAATTTTGTTAAATTAGGACCAAGTATGTTGGAAACAACTGAAAAGTTAGAACAATTAAGAGCACTTGAGGAAGGTATAAAAATTGATATAGCGTTAATAAATAAAGCACCAGTTGGAATTGATACTCCTAATGATATAGATATTTTGATGAATGAATTAAAGCTTGGAGATAAAATTTGAATTATAAAGAAAAGATAGCATACCAAGGTAGGCCTGGAGCATATTCACATATGGCTTGTAAGAGTGCTTTTCCTGACTTTGAGCCTATGGCTTGTGACTCATTTGAAGAAACTTTTGATGTAGTAGAAAAGGAAAATGCAGAGATAGCACTTATTCCAGTAGAAAATTCTCAAGCAGGGAGAGTAGCTGATATTCACAATCTTCTTCCGAAGTCTTCCTTGCATATTACTGGAGAATATTTTCACAGAATTAAACATTATTTACTTGGCTTAAAAAAAAGTAAATTGACTGATATAGTTACTGCTGAATGTCTCTTTCATGCATTGGCTCAATGTAGGAAATTTTTGTTTGAAAAATAAATAACTGCGAAGGTAGCAATAGAT
>CAYRXL010000033.1:13045-15093 GCA_964428295.1 uncultured Alphaproteobacteria bacterium | reverse complement strand
GGGAATTATATTGTTCGTATCTAGGAGATAGAGTAATTATTGGAGGTAAGGCAATCACTTATATGCAGGGAGAATTGCTATTGGGTATTAAAGAATGATTAATATAATCCTATAAGTATAAATTTATCTCACTAAAAACAACAGAGATAACTAAGTTAAACAGCGATATATTAACAATAAAAACCTATGCAAACTATTAATTTAAATGTAAAATAATTCCTGTAGAGTGAAAACAATCCGTAACAGTAGAATAGTGGTATGGGTGGGAGTTATTTTTTAATTAATAATTTTTGTTCTATGAGGAAAATCTAATGAGAATTTTGGAATTTTTGCCACAAATGATTTTCCACTCTTTTCAATCATTTTATAATATCCTGACATTATACCAGAAGAAGTAGATAAAGGAGTACCGCTTGTATATGTAAAATGTTCTCCAGGTTCAATTAAAGGTTGAAGACCAATAACTCCGAGTCCTTCTACTTCCTTAATTTTTCCTGATTCATCTATTATCTTCCAATATCTCTCTAAAAGTTGTACGGCAGTGGTCCCATTATTTTCTATTACAATATGGTATGCCCATACCCATAGATTTTTGTTAATATCCGATTGTTCTTCCAAGAACTCTGTCATTACGCTTATGCAAATATTATTAGTAATTTGAGCATAGGGAAATTTCTTATTATCTTTAGAATTCAATGTAAATCTCTAACAATAGTTTTAATATAATTAATTTATAATTTTTTCTTACAACTTCCTTCACTTAACAAATAAAATTTAACACAGTGTAAATGATTTAAATACACTTTATATCAGCAAAGTACAGAGTTATTGGAGATAGATTGTGACCTTTAAATATTATTTTTTTGAAGTTGTATTAAAAAATTATTGGATAAAACGGGGGTTAGTTTTGCGGAAATATTTGACTTTAAGAAAAAAATAAATCTTGCCAAAGTAAAATAATCGGTAACTGTTGTATAAAAACGCTGGTTTTCTAAGGTTCTTCCTGGTAAAACATTCTCCGATCGAGTATTCTGTAGTAGTGAGAGTTTGATATTAGAGAATAATTCTTAACACTACCTAAGTAATAAGATAAACTAATGATCATGAAATACCTCATTTCTATATTTTTTAGTTTATTTGTATATCTTAATAATTATGTGCTTGCTGTTGATTGTTCTTATGAAGGAAATTTTGTTTCTGAATTTAAGAAAATGGAAACTCCTAATAATAAAAAATATAATATTCTTCTTAATCAAAGGGCATGGAGAGATAGTTTAGGAGATATAGGAACGGCATTCTGTTATGGTAAAGTAGAAACTCTCATAACAGAAAAATTTAATTTAGAAGTAATATATGAAAATAAAAATAAAAAAAATGAAAAGTTCTGGATGTTTTTCTTAGAGAAAAAGGTGGTCAAGGAGGAGGTGTGGGAAAAGGTGTCATTGTTGATGGCACTGGAAGGTATAAAGATATAATAGGTCTAAAATGTACATTTGTCTCAAGATACTTTGATAATATAAATTTTCAAAAACATGTATGTGATATAGATGAGGAAATATATAAAAAAATTACCGATAACTAAAGATGAATTATTAATCTGAGCAATGGAATTTTTAATTTTATGTGCTTTAATTTTGCTATTAATTTATGGATATTTTTATAACTATAAATTAGCAAGAAAATATAATCGTAATATTAAGTTATGGATCTTTTATTATATATTAATCGGACCATTTGCTATTGTTATTTTAGCTATAATGGGGAAGAGATCTCAAAAAAAATAACTATTAACATTATTTTACTTTTATTTACTCAATAAAATACTCTTACATAATAATTCAAATAAAAATAATTTATTAATATTTTGCATTTTTTAATATGCCCAGTAGATATGTTTGATATTTTAATTAGAGAATTAAAGACATAATTTATATACATCAAAAATGATATTGAGTTTTGCTATGTGACAGATATAATACAAGTAGGACAACCTAGGGATAACAAAATGGCAACTCTTCAAACTTTTAACGCGGACGTTTCGTCAGAGA
>CAYRXL010000033.1:397-13035 GCA_964428295.1 uncultured Alphaproteobacteria bacterium | reverse complement strand
ATATACTTGCTGCATCGATTGCAGAGCATGGCTATGCTATTGTTAATAACCTTTTAGACAATGTAAAACTAGATGTGCTTTTAGGTCAACTGAATCCACATCTTGATGCGGTGGATCTTGGTGATCCTGATCCATTCTTTGGACATAAAACAAAACGCTTTGGTGCCCTTTTGAGTCGTTGCCCCATCACACGAGAAATGCTAATGCATAAGCTTATACTTGGCACAGCAGACCTTGTTCTTGGTCCGTATTGCGTACGATATCAATTGAATTATACTGGAGTTATGCATTTAACACCTGGTGAGACTGATCAGAGTATGCATCGAGACACTGGATTCTATCCTATCCAGAACCCAGCTCCACCACTTACCTTGGCAACGATGTGGGCAGTAAACGACTTTACTCTAGAAAATGGAGCAACAAGAATTGTTCCAGGTAGCCATCTTTGGAACGATGATCGTAAACCTCTTGATATAGAGATTGTTCAGGCAAAAATGCCAGCAGGGTCAGTTTTGATTTACACAGGAGGCTTGATTCATGGTGCTGGAGCTAACCAATCAAATGGTTCTCGTTGCGGGGTTGCATTACATTATTCGTTGGGCTGGTTGCGACAAGAAGAGAATCAGTATCTTGCAATTCCGGTCGAGGAAGCACGGACTTATCCCAAAGAACTGCAACGCCTTATAGGTTATGATCTTGCCACTATTAATCTAGGTTTTGTGGATCACAAGCATCCAAATGACGTTTTAAATGGTACTGCTGGAAAAGGTATCGGTACACTTGATGCAAAAAATTTGATGGAAGCAGATAACGCTATTGAGCGCTTTCGAGTATTGGATACTGCTAAAGTTGGTAGAAAACGTTTTGATACATGATGTACTAAAGATAATTTTTTATAATGTTTTTTAGAAGCTATTTGTTTATTTGTAGATACTAAATAAAGGATTAGCGGTATTTTACCTTATACTTAAAAGAGTTTATATAATAATGTTTATTTACCACTAATATACTATACGGTAGTATTAGTCTTGTTAGATGTAGTGTTATTGAAAATTCTATAGTTTCTATAAAATGCAAACTGCTTAAATAAAAACTTGTTTTATTCTTAATCTAAGAGATGAGCATAAGTTTAATAAATTATAAACTAAAATTATAGAGGAGAAATTGATCCAGTTGATGAAATAGAAGAGAATTACAAATGATTAGAGTTAGTAGTTCTTGGGAAGATTATTCTTTGAGCAGAAGTGAGTGATGTAAAAATAAATAAGTCTGGTTATTAAAGTTATAGAATTAAGAAATATAAAATATGAATGAAAATATAAAAATAATTAAAGGAAATAGCCTTGAAGTTATTGATAAGCTTTATAATGATAAAGGGGAATTTGTAGACTTTATTTTTGCTGACCCTCCTTATTTTTTATCGAACGGTGGCATTACTTGTCAAAATGGAAAAATGGTAAAAGTAAATAAAGGAGATTGGGATAAATCAAAAGGAGCAGAGTTAAATCATCAGTTTAATATTGAGTGGTTAAAGAGATGTCAAAAAATACTTAAACCTAATGGAAGTATAATGGTGTCTGGTACTTTGCATGTTATCTACTCAATTGGATTTGCAATGCAACAATTAAACATGAAAATTTTAAATAATATAACATGGGAAAAACCAAACCCTCCTCCAAACTTGGCATGTAGATATTTTACGCATAGTACAGAGACTATTATTTGGTCTTCCAAAAATATGGAGTCTAAGCACGTTTACAATTATGATCTAATGAAAAAAATGAATAATAATAAACAAATGAAAGATGTTTGGAGAATGACGGCGCCTAGAAATCAAGAAAAAGAATATGGAAAACATCCAACACAAAAACCAATTGAATTATTAAATAGAATAATATTAGCAGCTACAAAGGAAAACGATCTTATACTAGATCCTTTTAATGGAAGCGGGACAACGGGAGTAGCTTGTAGGTTGAATAAAAGAAAGTATATTGGTATAGAATTGCATAGTGAGTATATAGAAATTACTAAGAAAAGATTAAGAAAGCGTGACTTTTTTTTATAAAAATTATTTATAAAATAAGTGTAACTTTAGTTGAACAAATAGAATTAATTAAAAATAAATTTTTATGCTTTCAATAGTTTTAGCTATTTTATTAATTTCTTATTAACACTTAATAAACTTGGAGATATTATATGACTGTAATGGTTTTGTTAGACTTTGAAGTAAAAGAAGGAAAACTTGAAGAATTTCTTGAAATTCTTCAAGGTGTTCTTCCAGATACAAAAGCGTATGATGGATGTTTGTTTCTTAAATCATGTGTTTATGAAAATCAAAATAAAGTTTGCTTGATTCAAGAATGGGAAACCAAAAAACATCAAGAAAGTTATTTTGCTTGGAGAGTTAATACTGGTCTACCAAAAAAAATAGAACCTTTCGTGATGAATGTTACGAATACTTATCTAAATGTAAAAAAAAACTTACTAGATGCCTTTTCTCATCCTTTGCTAATAATTAAATAAATATAAAAATATTTATTTAATAAAATTTTTATATTTTTAAAACCTTCTGGGTAGTTTAATTTTCCTGCAAAAGAGCTATTTAAGATAAAAGGAGCAAATAAAGTGAAAGAACAAAAGGTTATAAACTTCTTCATAATAAAAATTTATGTTTTATAGTGTTTTAAAAGCTCCATGTAGATATTATATTAAATTTAATAGATGTAAATTGAAAAAAATTATTATATATCGTAAATTTTAAATAAGAATAAAGCAGATTGTAAAGGGAAAAGAAGGCCCAGTCAGTTGGAGAAGATATGCTAAACTTTGATAACTTGGTAGAAAAAAGTGGGTTGTATTACGAGAAGGATTCTGATGTTCCTTTCTCTGGAGAAGTTACTGGTAAAGCTGAGGGGAATTTAAAAAATGGTATACCTGAAGGAGAATGGATAGAATATTATGATAATGATGGATTGCTGAGTAAAGGTAGTTACAAAAACGGTGAACTAGAAGGAGAATATTTATATTATTATCAGAATGGCCAATTGAAAGAAAAAGGTAGTGTGAAAGACGGTAAATGGAAAGGAGAATATTTAGAATATTATGAGAGCGGTCAAATAAGAGAAAAAAGAAATTACAAAGATGGAAAGTTAGAAGGTAAACTTTATTATTATTATAAGAATGGTCTGTTAAAAGAAAAAAGGAATTATAAAAATGGAAAGTTAGAAGGTCAAATTTATAATTACTATATGAATGGTCAGTTATGGATCAAAAACAATTATAAAGATGGTAAACTTGAGGGTGAAAGGATGGTATATTATGAGAATGGTCAGTTAGAAAAAACTGAAATATATAAGAATGGTTTAAGCTCATCAAAACCCCACCATTAATTTCTCAAGACAAAGAAGCTTTTAGAATGAGATTGGCAACTTGGAATATTAACTCTATAAGACTTAGATTGTCCAATGTTCTTCGTTTTGTAAAAGACTATGATATTGATGTGTTATGTTTGCAAGAAACAAAAACTCCAGATGAACATTTTCCCTTAGGTGATTTTAATAAAGTTGGGTTAACACATTCACACTTTAGAGGTGAAAAATCATATAACGGAGTCGCAATATTATCTAGATTACCAATAGCTATCAAAAACAAACTAAATTGGTGTGGTCTATTTGATACAAGACACGTTTCAGTTGTTTTAGCCAATAAAATAACCATACATAATTTTTATGTTCCTGCTGGTGGAGATATACCAGATATTAACAATAACCCAAAATTTAAACACAAAATACAGTTTCTTAAGGAGATGATAAATTACTTTAAAAAAGATAAAACTAAAAATAAAGTTCTTGTTGGTGATTTGAATATTGCCCCATTAGAGAATGATGTTTGGTCTCACAAACAACTTTTAAATGTTGTATCACATACTCTAATTGAGACTAATTATTTAAAAGAATTAATTAATACAGGGAATTGGTTGGATGTTATTAGAGAGAATTTTCCACCTGAAGAGAAACTGTATTCTTGGTGGTCTTATAGAAACAGAAACTGGAAAAAATCAAATAAAGGTAGAAGGTTAGACCATATATTGGTATCTAATGATTTAAAATCTTTGGTTGGAAGTAGAAATATTTATAAAGAATTAAGAGATTGGGAAAAACCATCTGACCATGTACCGGTTGTAATTGACATAGAACTTTAAAATTACTTTGAATATCTAAATATGAAATTTGTAAAAAACTAGTTAAATAAGATTACAATAAGAGTTAATCAGGTATTTTGCATTTATGTGTATACCAAACGACATCATTGTGATACTTCACTCCATATGGACATTTAATACCAACTAGTCTTTCATATTTTCCAGTTCCAGAAACATAGGTGTTAATTCCTCCCCCTCCATCTTCTACTAATGAATTCCTTACGCGAGTAGTCCAAAATTTTTCTCCTATTTGATTAGTGCTTTCGCATCTAAAATAAACGTTTGCACTTTTATCTTTATTAACATTTACAGTGCCTATACATCTTTCACTTCCATAATCTCCATCACTATCTTTCCAAGCTATATTGTTTTCTGGATAGACTATGAATTTTGTTCCATCAGGGTATTCTATAGTGTCTGGTTTAGGATTAATTCCTCCAGATTCAAAAATATAATCTTTTGCATAAAGTTGTGTAGTATAAAGAAATAATACTATAAATAAATTAACCAAAATAATTTGTAATAGATTCTTCATATATATCCAGAAAAATTAATATGATGTTATTCAATTTAATCTTACACTAAAGTATTTATTTTAGAAGGCTATGTTTTGGATGTTTAGTATATATTTGGTTTTTCATTGATTTAATTGAAATAATTTTTATATAGACAAAATGATTGTTGTTTGGTTACATTTAAAATATCTTCAGAAATTAATAAAACTATTTTAAAAGAAATTTTTAGAAACTTCTCCAATTTATAAAGATGCTCTCGATTTAATTAGAAAAAATTATATTTTTGATTTAGAGAAAAATATTGCAGGTGAGATATATTGTTTTGATAATATGATAAATACAAAAAAAATGGTTTATGATGGAAGAATTGAATAGTTAGCAAATAGATATTCTAAACCAGATTTAAGTTTTATGAAAACCTAGTTATAGTTGATAATAATGTGAACAAAATTATTTGCTGAATACACCTTTTAACTAAAATATTACTTTCATCTTAATCTTCTAGAATGGAGTAACAATAAATTTAAAAAATAATAATTAAAAATGCCAATTCAGATTGGAGTGCCCATAATGTATATAGCAATGAACCGCTTTAAGATTGCCATAGGTCGAGAAAAAGATTTTGAGAGAATCTGGAAGAAACGTGAAACTCATTTGGATGATGTGTCAGGGTTTTTAGAATTTCATCTAGTTAAAGGAAGAACAGAAGTGACCCATACACTTTATGCATCACATAGCACTTGGAAATCACAAACTGATTTTGTCAATTGGACGAAATCTGAAGCATTTCGTAATGTACATAAAGGAACAGGTGAGCACAGTGAAATTTACTTGGGACACCCAGTTTTTGAAGGTTTTGAAGTAATTCCTTTATAAACCAAGTGTGTTAAATCCATCCATTGCAAGCTACCCCGTTATAATTAATTAGAGTTAAATATATACGTAAAAATATTTGTATGAATTTATATGTTTTAATAGACATTGCAGTTGTAATCGTTGTAGTTATTGCTATTTGTATAATTATTTATAAGATGTAATTATTAATAGAAAACAATAAAATGTTGATAATTCTTACATAGATAATTTTTTTGTTAAGGTTTTGATTTTCAAATCAATTTCTAATAGAATCTTATCGTCACAAATATTTTTTACTTGTTGGAATCTAATTTGAATTATTTTAAGAAATTACAAAACTGGTTTGCTTTAATTTTATTGATTGCTTTTTTTCTTCCTTGGTGGGTAGGTCCTTCGTTACATCCTGTTTCTGTATCTGGCTTTCAATATTATGATTTTATAAAAAATCTAATTAAATCCGTTGGTAGTAGTTCTTCAGTCCCATTAAAAGCATATGTCCTTTATATTTATCCAGTGCTTACTATTCTAATTTTAGTTGCAAACCTATTTAAAATTAACACTAAAATAATTTCTATATTCACTGGAATTTTATCTCTTTTCTATATTACTTGGGCTATGCTTAAACTAGAGGGTATCTTAAGTCCTGGTTATGGTATTTATTTAAACATGATAGCGTCTGTGGGATTGATTATAGCTGCTTTATTTTTCGATAAAAAAACTAAACCAAAGAAACCAGAAAATTAAAAATTTAGTTACCCTTAACTTACAAAGACGTAATAGATTTGAATGGTGGATAGGAAAAGTGTATGAAATTTAAATCTAATAAAAAAACTCACTTTAAGGATGAGCTAACGCAAAAGATTGGTGTGTTAATACGCAGAGAGACTGAGGTGCGTATACTTGTTCCCTTTTTACAGGATCTGTATAAGGAGTTTAGTAAAGAAAAAATTTTAAATATTCTGAGATGTATAATGCATTGGGAATCTCTGATTTAGGCGCTGTGCTATCATGCAACCGAGATGCTTCTCTGATTGAGGGATTTAATTCAAAAGCATCCTTGGATAGAAAAGAGACTATTATGAATGGTAATAAATGTTGTACCTTTAGGTATACTTTTAAAAACTAAATTATACAGAAGTAGATACAATAAAAACAAATTAGATGAAATTAATGATTACTGTTCGAGTATTAAATAAAAATTATAAATAGAAGTAGAAAACAAAAAAATTAGATAAGTGCTATATGCACATATTCAATCAGGTTAAAAAGTGAAATGTTATTTTTAGCACTATAATACAATAAACTACAACAAAAGAGGTTTAGTTTGTTTTTAGAGGGTAAAGCTTTTTAGTAGAGAAATCTAATTTGCTATTATTTGATTATAATTTATTATGTGTCCCATCACATAGAGGTAAGGCAGACGACTTTTTACAGCTGCAAAAATACAATGTTTTCTTTTTTTTTGCCTTATACATTATTGGTAGGTAATCAGTATTAACGTGTGAGCCATCACAAAAGGGCTGATTGGCACTTAATCCGCAAGAGCAAATAAAATAACTTTTATCTTTTTCAACTTCTGCTGGGTATGGTGTGTTATTTTTTTTTTCTTTCATGATAGCATTAATTTTATAAATAACTATGTTAATATTTTTAAGTGTACGAAGGTAGCTTATTAAATGAAATAATAGAACTAGTTTAGTACTATCTTTATCTTGGAATTATATATGTTAAATATAATTTAGCAAATATTATTCAGGTAAGGATGTAAAAGAAAATGATTACAAAATTATTATATAGATTTTAGAATTGTAAAAGAGTTAAACATTAAAAATTTAATCATGTGAAATGTTAAAAGAATTATATAGTTGCTTTTATAAAAAATTAAAAGAAATGAAAACACATTTTTCTCTTAAAAGCATCCAATACTACATATTGTTTTATCTCATTAATTATTGAGAAAATAGGTTAAGGAGGGGCTATGAGTGATAAGATTGATAAGGTTGAATCATACATCAAATATTAAGTTAATATACAAAATTTCTCACAGAATACTTGAAAAGTAAAAGAATAATATTTTTTTAATAATTTGATTATAAATTAAGGAAACTCTTTTTTTCTAACATTAAGATATATTAAATTTTAATAATAAAGAAAGGTCATATTAAATCATGAAATACATAATTCTAGTAATATATTTTTTTCTACCCTTAAATTCATATGCTGGACAGTATACAATAGACTCTAATTCTAAGCATAAAATTAAAGAATTTACATTTTCGGATAAAAGTAAATATACACACTATCAAACTGAAGGAATGTGGACAGATAGTATAGGTAACTATGGTTCACAAGAATGCCTAGGATATTTTAAAAAATTAAAGACTGGGAAGGTTGAAGATTTTGAAGTTATTTGTCAATCAACTAATCAGAAAGGAATAAAAACTTGGAGAAAATTTGAAAGAAGTAGAAAAAATACGTTTGATGCAGGATACGGAATATCTACTATAATAGATACAACTAGTCCTTATAAAAGTCTTTTAGTAGGCACACAATGTAAATATGCTGTAAATAGAATTAATGATATGGGTTTTGCTAAAAGTATATGTAATCTTGATGACGACTTAATTAGAAAAATTAGCAATTAACTTACTAAATATATTATTATTTAAACTTATAACTATTTTAGTTTTAGAGTTGTATTACTAAAATTAGGCTTATTCAAGAAATTGCTCTTAGCATTAAATAACATATTGTCTAGACTTTCTTTCCATAGATATTTTGTTAGACTACTCTTATGAGATATATTTTTATCGTATTTGTATTTTTATATTCTTTAATGAGTCTATCAGCAAACCATCAAGTAGAAGAGTTTAGCTTGGAGGTAATTGGTAGTCAGGTAAGAGAAGAGATTGTTAAATTTTCAAATGGAAGGAAGTTTATATCTTTTAGGCATGAAGGAGGTTTTAAAACTTCTATCGCTAAGTACGGGACATATTTTTGTGTAGGAAATATGTTTTATAATAAAGAAAATTATTTAGAAAACATGAATTATATTTGTCAATTTTCTGATCAGAATAATGATAAGTTTTGGTCAAAAGGAAAAAGACTAGAAGGGTCTGAGATGGATTTAGCTGTAGGAAAATATAGAATAATTGATGCCGAGGGATTCTGGAAAGACTTTTTAGGAGTGGAATGAACATATGGGCTAGAATATGTAAATAAAATTATATTTTCTCCAGGAAGATGTAGATGAAAATTAGAGAATAGACTAAAGATAAATTTTTTATTGTAGATATGAAAAAGAATATTTATAAACGATTTAAGTCTTCACTTTATTTTGCAAGAAAGATAATCATTTTAGAGTATGATATAGATAGTGATATTTAAGCAATAAGCAAGCCAATTTATTGGTGTACTTAAAAAACTAAAATTGAAATCGCCTTGTTAAAGAAATACTGTATGCTACATGAAATATAATAAAGAATTTAAAGTTTGTGTAAAAAGAACAAACAGAAGAAAGACTGTTTCTTTTCAAATTAAAGAGGGGTATGTTCAAGTGACTGCTCCTAAATTCCTAAGTGAGAAAGAAATATCGAAGCTTATTTTCAAAAAAAGACAATGGATAAAAAATAAAATAATTTTTCAAAACTCCCTTCCTATTCACAAACCTAAAAAATTTATAACAGGAGAAACTTTTTTATATTTGGGTAAAGGTTACAAATTGGAAGTGCATGATTCAAATGCATCCAATGTTTATTTAAAAAAAGATAAAATTATAGTAAATTGTAAAACCACAAAAAGCAAAGTAAAGGTTTTATTAGAAAAATGGTACAAAAAAGAGAGTATAAAAGTATTAGAGAATAAAACTGAAAAATTTAGTAAAATAATTGGAGTGCAACCAAGAAGTATCTTCATAAAAACTTACACTGCTAGATGGGGGAGTTGTAGTTCTCAAGGTAATGTAATATACAATTGGCGTATTGTTATGGCTCCAGATTCTGTTATTAATTATGTTGTAGTACATGAACTATGTCATTTAATTCACCATAATCATTCCCCAAATTACTGGAATTCTGTTAGAGAATATCTTCCAGAATATAAAGAAAAAATAAATTGGTTAAAAAGGAATTCTAGAATATTAAAATGGTGATAAGAATAAATAAGAAATAATAATATATAAAAAAACCAAACTAATTATTATTTATTTTTAAAAATACTTTGTGCATCTTATTATATATTTAATGAATATTTTAATTAATACAAATTGAGATAATTTGTTTAAAATATTAAAAAACAGGAGTTTTTATGATAAAATTAAGCAGGTCTGGAATAGAGCAATATTTAAACTGCAAGAGATGTTTTGTGCTTCAATATAAACACAAAGTTAAATTACAAAATATCCCATTTACATTAAATTCTGCTGTTGATAATTTATGTAAAAATGAATTTGATCATTACAGAGAAAAACAAAAACCTCATCCATTATTCATTGAAAATAATATAGAAGCTATACCTTTTCAACATGCTGATATTGATAAATGGAGAGATTTTAGAAAAGGTGGGATATCTTTTAAAAATGAAAAAGATGGTTATCATTTTTGGGGCGCTATTGATGATGTTTGGATTAAGGCTAATGGTGAACTTATTATTTCAGACGTGAAATGCACATCTAAAAATAAATTTGATTGGAAAAAAACATGGCAAGAGTATGAATATCCCAAGGGATATAAAAGACAATTAGAAATGTATCAATGGTTGTTTAGAAAGAATGGTTTTTCAGTCACTAACACAGCATACCTAGTTTATTATAATGGATTGAAAAATGAATCAATGTTTAATCAAGTTTTAAAATTTGACTTACATTTAGTTGAACTAGATTGTAACTCTGAATGGGTTGAAGATATTTTGATTGCAGCAAGCAAGTTAATGGAAAGTGACTCTTATCCCCAGGGATCGAGAAATTGTGATGTTTGTCAATACTTAAAAAGAAGGTGGGTAGTAAATGAAAAAAAAGTATAATTTATATTTTCTAGAAAATTTTCTCCTATATATTTAGATTCTAATTTTTATCTACTAATCAATCTTATTCAAGATTATTGCTATTTAAATTAAAATTTAGAATATAATAAATCTATATTACTTTTGTATTCTTTTTAATTCTTTTATCCAATCTTTAACTGTTGCTTCTAAGTTATACTTAATGGCATATCTGATATCTTTTTTAAATGTATTGATCAGCATTTTAGGGTAAGATGTAGCAATTCCTTTATTGTTTACATTTATATAAGATCCTTTAGCTACTTTATTGAATTGTTTTGAGATTTTTATAGAATTAGTCCTGTAAGAAGGAAGATTGTAAACATTTTTGAGTCTTTTGTCAGAATTAATAATTTTGACAAATATTTCTGACAAGTCTTTTACATACATTAAATCCAAAGGAGTAGAGGGCATGTCTAAATTTAAGGTCTTTTTTAAATGACATGAAATAGCCATATCTGATATACCAGCAGCTACTCCTCTATAATATAATCCAGGACCTATGATGATAGGCAATCTAAGTCCGGTTATATTCATCTCAAGCTTTCTTATATAAAAATTAGATATTTCTTCTGCTAAAACTTTTGTTAATCCATAGTAAGTAATAGGTGCGTAAGAAGATTTTTCTGTAGCTTTTTTATTTGGGTATATTGATTCATTCCCATAAACTACTGTCGAGCTTGACCAAATGATTTTTGTGCTTTTAAAATATTTCAACTTTTCTAATAAATTTGCAAAGCCATTTACATTTACTTTTAATGCTTTATTAAAGTTTTTTTCAGCTGCTCTTAATAAACCATTCCCATCGCCACCCCATGCAGCAAGACAAATTACAGAATTCCATTTCTGTGATTTTAAAATATAATTTAGAGATTTTTCATCATCAATACTAGAGTGAAATACATGTTTAGCTGGTATATCCTTAAGATTATCTATTTTAACATTAGGGTCAATTATGGAGCTTTCCCATCCTTTAGCGTTGAAGGTTCTAAGCAGCCAACTTCCAATAAAACCTCCCCCTCCAATAATTAAAATTTTCTTTTTATTCATTTTTCTCTTCCTTTATATATTTATTGTCTACCACTACTAATAAAAAGTGCTAAAATAAAAACAATGACAAATATATTTGAACATGAGCGTTGCAGTATTGTATTTAAATTAATGATATAAACTTAGTGTTTATAAATAAAGGAATTATTCTTTTGTTCTGATAAGTATATAAGTTTGTATGTAGGAGATAATATATGACTGAAATAACACAAAAATTTAGTGTAAGTTATGCTGATAAAGCAAAATACAAAGATGGTTTAAGAAACTTTTTAGAATACAGAGACTTGGGAGTTAGTGAGGCAACTAATGGTGATTATCGTGCACACGTTTTAAGGGTAAAGAAAAGTTGTAAAGGTGATCAGGATATGCACACTACTGGTTTTCATAAACATTTAGTAAATTTTCAAATGTATTATGTGTTAAAGGGTTGGGTTAAATTTATTTATGACAAGGAAGGAGAATTTACATTTAAAAAGGGAGATTGTGTATTAGCACCTGCAGGTATAAAACATAACGAATTATCATGTTCAGATGACTTGGAAGTGCTAGAAATTCTTTCACCAGCAGACCATAAAACGGTTAGAGTTTAATAGTATAGAAGAAGAATTAATAAAATTTAGAATGCAAAATAAGTTTTCTGTTATAGTATTTTTGTATCCTAGTGATTTATAGAACTGGTGCAGATATAAAATCCGCTATTTTCATTTGTGGTTAATGTAAGTAAATATTATATTGATTTGTCATGTATCTACTATGTTAAAATACATATATATTACAACAATAATATCCCCTTTTATTTGGTTATTTATTAATCTTAATTTTTACTGTTCAATTTCTTATGCTGCTGAAGATCCTCCTTTCCGTGCTAGATGGCCTATGATTAATAAGGAAATAGAAATAGGAGGGAGAGGCTTTAGAACATATGATAATAAAGATGAATTAGATGGAAACAGCAAGCAAAGATATGGATTTGGAATGGG
>CAYRXL010000033.1:0-387 GCA_964428295.1 uncultured Alphaproteobacteria bacterium | reverse complement strand
AGGCATATGAAATTGATACAAGATATGAAATTACACAGACAAAAGATTGGAAGGAAAAACCTAACCCATTAGATATTGGTGTTTCTCTAGGGGTCTCATTTCCAGAAAGCAACGAAGACTCTTACGAAATAGAATCAAGATTACTACTTTATAAAAATTTTGGAACTTGGAAAACAACTGGAAATTTTATACTTGAGCAAGAATTTGACAATTCTAGTGATAGTGGCTTAGAATTAGCATATTCAGGTCAGTATAGATATAAGATTACGCCAAACATCCAACCAGGATTTGAGTTATTTGGAAGGTTTGGCGAATTAAATGATATAGCTATTGGAAATGAACAGCACAAATTTGGACCAGGACTATTTGGTTTTGTGGAATTTACTG
>CAYRXL010000032.1:14284-15397 GCA_964428295.1 uncultured Alphaproteobacteria bacterium | reverse complement strand
ATAAAATTCAGTATAAATTATGCAAAACAAAAGATTTTGTAGAAGGACTTAAATCCTTTAAGGAAAAAAGAGAAGCAAATTTTATAGGAAAGTAATAGAAACTATGTGGTATTTAATCAAGCTTATAAAGCTCAATCGCTGTACCATGAAAAAGTCTTGATTTTTCATAATCAGAGTAACTTTTAGATAACAGCTTTAAAGCATTCCAAAGAGTTGCATAACTATTACTTAGTTTGTCAACAGGAAAATTGGATTCAAACATACATCTTTCTACTCCAAAATGATCTATAGATTCTAGATAATAATTTTTTGTTTCCTCAATATAATCTGAGGAAGAAGGAGGGTTAAAATTTTTATGCCATTCATAACCATTTATTTCCATAGCCAAACCTCCCATTTTCATAAATACGTTTTCAAACTCTGAAAGTTTTTTTATACTCTTTAGCCATGCCTGAAACACTTGATCCTTTTTATTTTTATGTATACCTATTCCCAAAGGACCTCCAAAATGATTTAGTATAATTTTTGTATTTGAGAATCTTTTTGCTAAATCAGCTAATTCATCTAATTGAGTGTGATAGCACCAAGCCTCAAAACTCAGGCCTCTTTTATCTATTTCCTCAAAAGATTCCCTAAACGTATCATTTAAGTACAATCCCTTAGGAGGATTAATTCGACTATTTGGAATGTGAATATCACTATGAGTATTAGCTTGATATCTAACCCCTTTAAATCTCTCAAAACATAAGTGTTGATCCAAAGCTTCAGCAACTTTATCTGCCCCCAAAAGCATCGGAACTGTCCCAATTATACCAGATGCAATTTTTGTTTTTCCATATAACCCAGAGCTGCTCATAGCAGAAATTCCATTTACAAACTCTGTTTCACCAATACATTTTAAATGCTCGGGACCATAATTTCTATGCATCGCTCCACACTCAACAAAGACAGTACTAACAATATTATGTCCAGAGTTTAAATCATTTAAAAACTCATCAATTAAGTACCTTGATTCCACAAATTCTTTTCTGAATTCCCATAAATGATGATGAGAGTCACAAATTGGTAGCTCAGGTTCTAAAATATTTTCATTAACCTTTTTAAGCCAATTTT
>CAYRXL010000032.1:8039-14274 GCA_964428295.1 uncultured Alphaproteobacteria bacterium | reverse complement strand
AGACGCCATAATTTCCTTCATACGTAATTTAACTTATTTAAAAAATATTACAAACTCGCATCTGCCCAAATTATAGAATCATCATGTGTCTTTATTTTGACATATGTCTATATTAAAGATAAGTATAATCGCTATCGACAGCAAAAAATCAAATTTAGAATATTTTTTGCCTACTACACATAAGCTACGCATTTAGTTTATTTAACCGTAAGTTTAGTGTATTCTTTAAGAACCTGATCAACAAATTTAGAACTAGAACCTAGTTGATACTTATAATTCTTATACTTACTCCAAGAAATAGAAACATCAAGGTCGTTAGAAAGAACATCAGCTAAATGTACTTTATTTCTTTTGGATTTGTTAATACTGTTTTTAATTATTCTTAGAGAATCTTTTTTTGAATATTTCTTCAAAAGTAAACTATAGAAAATTTCGCTTAAACCTATTCCATAGGTTGTATCTATATTTATATACATTCTATCTTTATTTATTGTCATATCCTTTAAAGAGTTGCAAGCGTGCTTAAGAGCCGCACTGGATAATTCAACCATCCTTGGAAGGGTATCCCACTCCATTACCCAACTATCTCCAGATCTTTCATTCATATGAATGATTGATTGATGCATAGTTGATACATTATTTGCATTAATTCTAGCTATGGCAATTATTATTTCAGGCAAAACAGGATTCGACTTATGAGGCATAGCTGACGATGTTCCAGAATTTTTAAATGATATTTCTTGAGTTTCAGATTGTGATAAAAATAATAAGTCAGAGCCAATTTTTCCCAACGAACTTGAAACTAATGATAGCCAATTCCCAAATTCGACAAGACAATCTCTTTGTGTATGCCAAGGAATACTAGGAATATTTAAATCTAGCTTTTTACCTAATATTCTTTGAACTTCTATTCCTCGATCTCCTAAACTTGCTAGATTTCCAGAAGCACCACCCAACTGAAGAGAAAAAAGTCCTCTTAATTTAATTTCTTGAATTCGTTTTTTGTGTCTTATAAAAGCTGACAACCACGTTGCGGTTTTATAACTTAAGGTAATTACAGAGGATTTTTTTCCTCTTGTTCTACCAAACATAATAGTCTCTTGATTCTTTTTAGTTAGTGCAGAGAGTTTCTTTAATAATTCATCTAATTGCCTCTCTATAACAACTAAAGAATCTCTCAATTGCAAAATTAAAGCTGTGTCTATAATATCTTGACTTGTTGCACCCATATGTAAGTACTGAACATATTTATCTTCCATACTTTCTTCTATAATTTGCAATACACCAGGAATTATTACTCCAGAATTAGCAATATGTTTTTTTAGTAACTTTGGTTTGGTTTTAAAATTTTTTATAGATTTCTTTATGTTTAAATAAGCTCTCTCAGGAATTATTCCCAATGTTTTTTGTGCCTCAGAGAGTGCAATTTCTACTTTTAAAATATAATCTAAATGCTTCTCATCGGCAAATAGGTGTAAAATTCTATCATTTGAGAATAATTCACTATATAAAGATTTGGTATATTTTTTACTTTTCATTCAAAAATCAATTATGGTCATATTTTAGAAAAAACTGTATTGGTTGATTTAAATTTCAATAAAGACTGTTTCCTTTTTTCCACTTAAATATATATCAAAGTCATAATAATTAGTATTTCTCTCTTTTTTTACCAATCTTGCTACAATACTTTTCTTTCTTTTTTTATCAACAGAACTATAAAAATCATCTTTCATATTATTAACTTCTTCATCTGAAAAATAAATTCTAGTGTGTAGATGATTTAATAGTCCTCTAGCAAACAATGTAATATTTAAATAAGGTGTTTTTTGATTTCTTCCTATTCCAGGTTTAAAAGTTTTAATTATGTATCTATTTCTTTGCCTGAAATTACAAAAAACTCTATTAAAATTAGTATGCTTTTTATCTTTTTCTGCAAAAGAAATATATTTCCCATTTCTATCAGCCTGCCAAGTTTCTAAAAATGCATCAGTAACTAAATTTTCTTTTCCATCATACAAAACTACTCTTAATATAACACTGTTATAATTCCCTTCATTTTTAAAAAATGGTTTCAAGGGATAAGATTTGTATTCATCAAACAAATAACAAGAAAAAAAAGGTCCTCCAGTTTGAGAAGGTGTTTGAAGTAATTTTTTCATTTAAGCTCCTATAATGACGGTACTATCAAATTAAATTTGAAAGTAATAAAATTTTTTACTGAATTATCTTTCTCATCAAATTTAGCTATAAGGCCTTTACGATTTAAGATAGGAACAGAATTAAATATTGGATCATATTTTAGTAGATTATCGTCTGGAAAATACATTTGTGTAGCTAGTCTACTCTCCATACTTCTTCCTAAGATTGAGAAGTGAATATGTTTTGGTCTCCAAGCGTTTGAATGATTTCCCCAAGGATAAGCCCCAGGCATTACAGTGAAAAATCTATAGAAACCATTTTTATCTGTTATTGTTCTTCCAGCACCAAAAAAATTAGGATCTAGGGGAGCATTATGGTTATCATCCCTATGTATATACCTACCCGCTGAATTAGCCTGCCAAATTTCAATTAGCATATTTTTGAGTGGAATTCCTAAGTCATTTTTCAAATATCCTTTGACTATTATTTTTTGACCTATAGGCTCTAGGTTTTTTTTAGCATTATTTATTAAGTCATTATCATGTTTTTCTAATATTGATGAATCAAATAAGAGACCCGTTTGTTCTGAAACAGTTTTTCTTAGTTTATACAACTTCTTTTTAGGACTTCTGAATCTTGTTGAAACATATTTTTTATAAAAACTAGCGGGATGTACACGTAAATCTCTTTTTTGGCTAATCTTATTTAATATACTTTTCTTCATAATAATTTTTATTAGATTTTATTATTCTTAAACGAGAATATTAAAACTTAGTTATAATATTCTCAAAGATTAATATTTATATGTTATCACATGTATATTATATAATAAAATACACTTTAGATTTATGAAAATAGCACAAAGTTTTTTATAGATTAAAATAAGGAAAACATGAAAACACAAATAGGAATAATAGGAGCAGGACCAGCTGGTCTTCTACTTGCAAGAATTTTAAGTTTAAGTGGCATTGAAAGCGTAATACTAGAAAAAAGAACTTCAGAACACGTTGCATCTAGAATCCGTGCTGGCATACTAGAACCAAATTCAGTAAAATTATTAAAAAATTCAATGATTTCTAAAAGACTTGAAAAAGAAGGTCTTAATCATAAGGGATTTCATATTTCTTTTGAAAACCATATGAATTACATAAATCTGTTTAATCTAACCAACTGCGGAGAAGTTACAGTTTATGGACAAACTGAAATCACGAAAGACCTTATGAATGATTTGGATTCACTTAATACTACCGTATATTATGATGTGTCTAAACTAAAAATTGTAGATTTAGAAAGTAGAAATCCGAAAATTGCCTTTGTATCAAATGAATTTGCTCAAACCGTTGAGTGTGATTTTATAGCAGGATGTGATGGATACCACGGAATAAGTAAAGAATACCTTCCTGAAGGAATAAAAAAAGTATATGACAAAAACTATGGATATGGATGGTTAGGTATTCTAAGCAACACTAAACCCATATCTGAAGAACTAATATATATTAAAAACAAAGAAGGATTTGCTCTTTGTTCTATGAGATCAAAAAAAAGGAGTAGGTACTATATACAGTGCGATGTAAATGAGAAAATAGAAAATTGGTCAGATGATCGGTTTTGGTCTGCATTAGTACCCAGACTTCCTAAAGAACTAGGCAACAAATTAGAAACAGGAAAATCAATAGAAAAAAGCATTGCTCTTCTCAGAGGATTTGTAGTAGAACCAATGAGATATAAAAATTTGTTTTTAGCAGGTGATTCTGCTCATATTGTACCACCTACTGGAGCTAAAGGCCTTAACCTTGCTTTTTCTGATGTAAATTTTCTTTCCAAAGCTTTTATTGACTTCTATACAAACAACTCTTCTTTGCTACTAGATAAATATTCCAATGATTGCCTTAAAAGAGTATGGAAAACTCAAAGATTTTCTTCTTGGATGACAAATATACTACACAAAAATGTTAATCAAGATAAATATTTTGATCAAATTCAGAACGCTGAAATAAGCTATTTATTAAGCTCTTCCAATGCTCAAATGGTACTTGCAGAAAATTATTTAGGGTATTATTAGTACTTATGTAAAAAAATACTTGCACTATTTATATCATTTATTAAATATATTAAACTATGATTGAAAATTTATTACATGATTTGTAGGAATAATAAATGGCTTCTATAGTTATTCTAGTCAGTCAAATAATCGAACTTTTTATTTGGATGTTAATAATCCAAGCTATACTTAGTTGGCTAATAACATTTGGAATAATTAATACTAATAGCTCTTTTGTAAATTTGATCGGTAGATTTTTGTATAATATAACTGAACCTTTTTTAAAACCCATAAGGAATCTTTTACCCGAATTAGGAGGCATAGACATTTCACCAGTTGTTCTAATATTACTATTAATTTTTATAAGAAATTTAATGTTCGAACATTCAGGAATGCTAAATTTATAATTAACTGTCCTTTCTTAGTTTCAATCTTAGTGCATTTAATTTTATAAAACCTTCAGCATCTTTCTGATCATAAACTTTATCTTCTTCAAAAGTAGATATATCTTTACTATATAGACTTCTATCAGACAACCTTCCCAATACTTGTATAACTCCCTTTCTTAATCTTAATCTTACTTGTCCACTCACATTTTCTTGGCTTTTATCAATTAAAGCTTGTAGCATTTTCCTTTCAGGGCTGAACCAAAGCCCATTATATATCATTTCAGCGTATTTAGGCATAATTTCGTCTTTCAAATGCATTGAAGGTCCATCTAAAGTAATACTTTCAATGGCACGATGTGCCACAAAAAGTATTGTTCCTCCTGGAGTTTCGTATATACCTCTAGACTTCATACCTATAAATCTATTTTCAACTATATCTATTCTGCCTATACCGTTCTCGCTTCCTATCTCATTTAGCTTTTTTAACAAGTTAGCTGGAGAAAAAGATTTTCCATCAATTGCAATGGGATCCCCTCTTTCAAAAAATACTGTAATTACTTGTCCTTCATTTGATGCTAAAAGAGGATTCTTAGTTAATCTATACATAGATTCATCTGGTTCTTTCCAAGGATCTTCCAATACTCTGCCTTCATAAGATATGTGTAATAAATTAGCATCCATAGAATAAGGGGGTTCCCCTAATTTATCTGTTGAAACTTGTACTCCATTTTCTTTTGCATAAGAAAGAAGTTTTGTTCTAGAGTTTAAATTCCACTCCCTCCAAGGTGCAATAACTTTTATTTCTGGATCAATTGAATAATATCCTAATTCAAATCTTATCTGATCATTACCCTTCCCTGTTGCACCGTGAGAGACCATTCTGGCACCTTTCTCTTTTGCAATTTCCATTTGTCTTAAGACAATAAGAGGCCTAGCAATGGCCGTTCCTAATAAATATTCCCCTTCATATATTGTATTACATCTAAACATTGGAAATACAAAGTCTTTCACAAACTGCTCTTTAAGATCTTCAACAACTACATCTTTAGCCCCCATTGCTATCGCCTTATTTTTTGCTTCTTCTAATTCATTCTCTTGACCTAAATCAGCAATAAATGCTATAACATCTAGTTTTTTTTCAACCTGTAGCCATTTAAGAATTACTGTGGTATCTAACCCTCCAGAATAAGCTAATACTACTTTTTCTTTCATATTTACCCACTAATTATAACCTACTAACTTTCTCAAAAAAAAATAACTAATTACCGCATTTTTTATCAATAATTAGATTTTAATTGCCCACAAGCAGCAGAAATATCATCACCTCTTGGTAAGCGTATAGTAACTGTAATTGATCCTTGATTGCAAATTATATCTTTAAATTCTTCTATGGTTTCCATATCTGAAGATTCAAACTTGTTTCCTGGCCAAGGATTGAAAGGAATCAAATTTAGTTTAGAATGAAAAGATTTTAATAACTCAATTAATCTCTTTGCATCTGCCTTACTGTCATTAATTCCTTTTAACATCACATATTCAAAGGTAATACGTCTAGAATTATTAACTTTAGGAAAATTTTTTAAAGAATCTAGTAATTTTTCTAACGGCCATTTTTTATTTATAGGAACCAAAGTATCTCTTGTAGAATTATCCACAGCGTGAAGTG
>CAYRXL010000032.1:6789-7969 GCA_964428295.1 uncultured Alphaproteobacteria bacterium | reverse complement strand
CAATATCATCTTTTAATTTTTCTATAAACGGCACTACACCCGAAGTAGATAAAGTAATTTTTCTTTTTGAAATTGACAAACCTTCATTATCCATAAAAATTTTTAAAGCCCCTATTACATTATCATAGTTAAACAAAGGTTCTCCCATACCCATCATTACTATATTTGTAATTTTTCTCTTATGCTTGACTTCCCAATCTTTAAGAATATTTTTAGCCGAAAGCAGTTGACCTACTATCTCCTCCTTAGACAAATTTCTTACAAGTTTCATAGTTCCAGTATAACAAAACGCACATGACAAGGTACAACCCACTTGAGATGAAATACACACTGTCCCTCTATCAACATCTGGAATAAATACAGTTTCTATTTTGTTGCCATCACCAAGTTTAAAAAGCCATTTTATAGTGCCATCAGTTGATCTTTCTTCTTTTACTAATGATGGCAAATCAATTTCAAAACTACTTTTCAAATCTTCTCTAAATTCCTTTGACAAGTCTGTCATGCCATCAAAATCCTTTACGCCTTTTTTATATATCCATTTCCAAATTTGTTTAATTCTATATGGTTTTTCTACCTGTAAAGAGTAGTTATGAAAAAACTCATCTTTATTCAATCCTATTATATTAGTTTTTCTCTTTATTAGTTGTTCTTGCATGTTTTTAATACTTTACCATGTGCCTTACTAAAACCAGAAAGAGAGTACGTATCTTTTGTATCTGTACCCCTTTTAGATCTTCCTTCAACAAACATTTTTAATCCCTTTTTCATAGCTTTAATAATCTCTTCATCCTCATTTTCATAAGCCCAAGCTTCTTCCTGTTTTGTGTATAAATTAAATTCACTAATATTATCTATCTTTACAGATACTTGTGCTCCATCCGCAAAAGGATATCCAAACTTTAAACCTAAAACTCCTATATTATTCATCTCAGGTCTATAAAATACTACTATCTTTACAGTTCCTCTACGAGTATATTTACCTTCAGATTTTATTGGATCTGATATTGTGTAACATACCTTTTTATCGTTTTTAGAAAACACCCTCCAATTTCTAAATATACCTTCATCTTTATATGAATTGGCATAGGTATTTATAACTACTAATGATGAGTACACAATAATACAAAATATAATCTTAATAAAATTCATATATTCCCCAATATAACTTATAAAAAAT
>CAYRXL010000032.1:0-6779 GCA_964428295.1 uncultured Alphaproteobacteria bacterium | reverse complement strand
GATATAAATAAAATTATATAGATAGTTTATAAAGTATAAATTATTATAATTTTTTTTATATAACTACTTAATTATTAATTGATTTTTTTATGAACAAAATGATTGTAAACAAATACGGTGGACCAGAAAATTTATTTATAACAAAAGTTGATCCTGTTCCTGTATGTAATAACTTAGTTAAAATTAAAGTTGCAGCTGCAGGAGTCAATTTTGCCGATATCTTAGTTATAAAGGGAAGATATCAAGAAAGACCCAGACCTCCTTTTTCTCCTGGTTTAGAAATATCAGGAACCGTAGTTCAAATTGGGGATAAGGTTTCTAATTTTCGAATTGGAGATAAAGTTATGGGAATTATGAAATACGGTGGTTATACCCAAGAAATACTTTTGCCTGAAGACAACATATATCCAATAATAACTGGAATGGATATGTATACCGCAGCTGGATTTCCTGTTGTATATGGAACGGCATATTCTGCTTTAGTTTCGAAAGCCAATATTAAACCTAAAGATAATTGTCTGATTTTAGGAGCTAGCGGAGGTGTTGGATTAGCCTGTATAGAAATAGCAAAAGCAATGGAATCATATGTAATTGCAGCAGGAGGAAGTAAAGAAAAATTGGAAGTATGTATTGATAAAGGGGCAGATGGCATAATAAATTATAATGAAGAAAAATTTCGCTTTAAATTAAAGAAAGCTTTTGAAAAAGGAATTGACGTAGTGGTAGATTTGGTTGGTGGAGAAGTTGCTATAGATGCTGTCAAATCTTTAGGATGGAATGGCAGAATCGTTATTGTAGGTTTTGCTAGTGGAAAAATTCCAAGTATACCATCTAATAGATTACTTCTAAATAATGCAAATGCTTACGGCCTATACTGGGGAGAATTAGCCTATAGGGAACCTAAAAAAATAGGAGATGACTATAATAAAATTGCCAAATGGTACAAAGAAGGAAAAATCAATCCTACTATTTCAAAGAAACTTAAACTAGATAAAGCATACGAGGCACTCAGTTTATTAGTAGAAAGGAAAGTAAGCGGCAAAATCATATTAGAATGCTAGTTATTAATTTTAGCTTCAGTTACAGATCTTACATAATCTTTTTCTATTTCTGGAGCTAACTCTACTACAGTTACCCCATTATTTATTTCAAATACTCCTAAATCTGTTATAACCAAATCCACAACACCCTTACCTGTTAAAGGAAGGTCACATTCCTTTACGAACTTAGATTTACCTTCTTTGGTCATATGGTCCATTACAACTATTACCTTCTTTACTCCGGCAACCAAATCCATAGCTCCTCCCATTCCTTTAACCATCTTATTGGGTATCATCCAATTGGCTAAATCACCATTTTCGGATACTTGCATTGCTCCTAAGATAGAAGCATCTATATGACCTCCTCTTATCATAGCAAATGACTCAGCTGATGAAAAATAGCTTGATTCAGGTAAGGCAGTTATAGTCTGTTTACCTGCATTTATTAAGTCTGCATCTTCTTTTCCTTTTTCAGGAAAAGGTCCCATTCCTAGTAATCCATTTTCACTTTGTAAAGTTATACTTATGTCTGAGGGTATATAATTAGCTACTAATGTAGGCATTCCTATACCTAGATTAACATAAAAACCATCTTTCAATTCTTTGGCTGCTCTTTGGCATATTTGTTCTCTTGTCCAAGCCATTTCTCAATTCCATTCTATCTAGTAGTTAAATGCTCTATCCTTTTAGTATACTTTTCTCCTTTTATTATCCTTTGCACATATATACTAGGTGTGTGTATATTATTAGGATCTAATTCTCCAGGATTTACTAATTCTTCCACCTCAGCAACCGTAATTTTAGCAGCTGAAGCCATTATTGGATTAAAATTTCTTGCCGTCATACGGTAAACCAAGTTTCCCTCTGTATCTCCCTTCCATGCTTTTACAATGGATAAGTCAGAAGTCAGTGAAGCTTCCATTATATATTCCTTACCATTAAACACTCTAACTTCTTTGTTTTCTGCAACTAAGGTTCCAACACCTGTACGAGTAAAGAATGCTGGAATACCTGCTCCTCCAGCTCTTATTCTTTCAGCTAGGGTTCCTTGAGGGTTAAATTCTAAATTTATTTCACCAGATAAATATTGCTCAGCAAATAATTTATTTTCACCTACATAAGAAGATATAGCTCTTTTTATTTGCTTGGTTTCTAGAAGTAATCCTAATCCGTTTCCATCTGTTCCTGCGTTGTTAGATATAGCAGTGATATTTTGAACTTCACTATCTCTTAAAGCTTTAATTAAATTTTCAGGCAAACCACACAAACCAAATCCACCAGACAATACGCTCATACCATCAAATAATATTCCATCCAATGCTGCTTTGGCAGATTCATAAACCTTTTTACTAGTTTTGCTAATCATTTTATTAAAATATACCTCTTAAGTAATGCATAATTTGTATTTTTACATCAAATACTCTATTAAGAATACATATTTTTAAATTAATATAAAATCATAACTATCAGTGCATGCTTACTCTTAGATTAAAAAACAAATGGGACAAATTCCACATTAATACAAAAGCTGCAATTTTTATGATTTTTTCAGCAATATGTTTTGCCATACTTACTTCTCTAATTAGACATTTATCAGCACATTTCCATTTGTTTGAGTTAATATTTTTTAGATCATTTTTTGGAATGTTATTTATTTTACCTTGGGCTGTAAAAGGAGGGCTAAAAACATTAAAGACAGCTCATTTGAATTTACAAATTTTAAGGTCCTTAATAGCTTGTATAGCAATGTATTTTTGGTTTTATTCGATATCTAATATGCCCTTAGCTGAAGCGACGGCAATAAATTATATAGCACCAATATTTGCAATAATTATAGCTATAGTTGTTTTAGGGGAGAAAATTAGAATACGTAGAATTTTAGCTGTAATTGGATCTTTTATAGGTATGCTGATCATTATAAGACCTGGTGTAATAGAGGTTAACTCTTATGTGTTATCAGCTGTTATAGCATCATTTTTTATGGCTACTGGAGCCACGATAGTTAAAGTTCTTGCAAAAAAAGATCACCCTAACTCTGTAGTATTTTATATGCCTTTATTATTATCTATAATTTCTGTATTTCCAAGTCTATTAGTTTGGAAGAATCCAGACTTAGCTAATCTTAGTCTCTTAGTTTTAACTGGTTTAACTGCAACATTAGCTCATCAAGGAATGACTAGAGCATTTGCACTTGCAGAAGCTACTTATGTATTGGCGTTTGATTATCTACGACTACCATTTGTAGCTTTAATTGGGTTTCTTATTTTCGCTGAAATCCCTAGCATATGGAGTTGGGTTGGTGCTGGCGTTATTTTAGGTTCCTCTTTATATATAATTAAAAGAGAAAAAATTCATAAAACTACAGAGTCACCATCAATTTCTTCAGCAAGAAGAACAAATTGATAGAAAAATATTATAAAACTGCATCGAGTAAAATTAATCCAGAAATAAAAGGATGTTTATTCATTTTATTAGCCTCCGCAACTTTTCCAGCTATGTCAGCACTGGTAAAGCTTCTATCTAATTCAATAAATACTATAGAAATTGCTTTTTTTAGATGTGTTTTTGGTTTATTGATTTTACTTCCCTTAATTTTCATGTCATCTAAAAACTTTTTTTATACAAAAAAAATCCATTTACATTTTTTAAGATCTCTTTTAGGTGTTGCTGCTATGGCAGCAGGATTTTTTGCAATAAGTTTATTACCATTAGCAAATGTTACTTCTATTTCTTTTTCAAAAATTTTATTTATAATACCCCTTGCTGTAATAATTTTTAAAGAAAAACCCGGAAAATATTTAATACTTTCCACTTTAATTGGGTACTTAGGAGTATTTTGTGTAATAGGTTTTGAAAAAGAAAATTCTTTATTTATTGGTTATACTTTTGCTCTAATAGCATCATTAATAGTTGCTTCAATTAAAATTCTAGTAAAGGAAATGTCTAGCACTGAACATGCCTTGACCATACAAATATGGTTTGGTGTGATTTCTTCTATTTGTATTTTTTTTCCAACTATTTTTATTTGGACTATGCCGACAATTAAAGAACTACTTTACCTAATATTATTAGCACTACTAGGAACCACTGCACAACTATTAACTATATATGGTCTAAAAAATGGAAAAGCCACTGTTGTAATGCCTATGGATTACTTCAGGATCATATTTGCAATGATCTACGGTTATGTATTTTTTTCAGAAATACCTACAATTAACGTTTTTATAGGAGGATTTTTAATATTACTGACTTCCTTCTATATACTAAGGAAAAACTATTAGCATTATTAAGGATTTTAGTTTTAAAATTTAGATAAATAAATAAATACAGAAAATAAAGATAAAACTGCTATTAATGTTAAAATTTTTCTTAACGTAAGATACCAATTAGGCAATAGATTCATCCTAACTCCCTTAGCATCCACAATAAATGAAATTATGAAACCAATCATTAAAATCATAATAAGCACATCATATTTTAATCCTCCCATGACTGATACCCAAGCGATACAGGCAGGTATAACAGACCATATATACCAGATTGTAAATTTGTGTTTTCTATTATGAATCATTGTAGACCCCCAATGAATTGCTCCTAAAAATGAAATTATAACCAAACAATAATTAATTAAATTTAGAAATATAAAACTTTTCCAAGGATCTTTTGCAATCCAAATGAGCACTGCAGCAATTATAAAAGGAGTGGTTCCCCCTAAACCTATAAGCAAAGGAACCTTAGGAACTTCAGTAATACTAGTCTTCTTTCGCATAATTTTTAAATTTTTCATCCATTATTTTTGCTAGTTTAATATCTAATTCTGTAACTTGTTTTAGTGTATGGGTGTATAATGTAACCTCAACAGTTGAGTAAATATTAAGCCAATTCGGATGGTGATTAATTTCTTCAGCAATCAGCGCTATTTCTTGCATCCATCCAAATGCATCAATAAAATTTACGAAAGTAAACTTTTTTTTTATAAATATCAAATTATTATCTTTTACAATGCGCCATTTAGTAAGGTTTTTAATTTCATTCTCAATATTTATGGACATATCATCTCCTATATCATATTTTATCACAAATATTTTTAAAATTTTATTGAATAAAGTATTTATGATAACATATAGTATATATATAGTTAGCTAATTATAACAAATGGAGTAAATAATGGCATTCGGCAAGTTTACAAACGACTATAACGTACAGGCGAAAGCATCTTCTCTTTCAAGCACAGATGAGGGCTTAAGGCAGTTTATGCTAAGAGTATATGCATACATGACAGCTGGCTTAGGAATAACAGGAGTTATTGCCTGGTTAGTTGGCAGAGCAGCAGTTACTGCGGACACTAACGGCAATCTTGTTTTTACTAATTTAGGACAAGTAGTTATGGGTTCTCCGTTAGCCTATGTAATAATGTTTGCACCTCTTGGTATAATATTATGGATGAGTTTTCGCATTCAAAAAATGAGAGCAAGTACAGCCCAAAATTTATTTTGGTTATTAGCAGCATGTTATGGAATTTCTTTATCGGCAATTTTTATAGCTTATTCTGGCGAAACTATCGCAAGGGTATTCTTCATCACTTCTTCAATGTTTTTAACCATGAGTCTCTGGGGTTATACTACAAAAAGATCACTTGCAAAAATGGGTTCTTTTTTGATGATGGGATTAATAGGACTGATTATAGCATCCATTGTAAATCTATTTATGGGATCTAGTGCCCTACAATTTGCGATATCAATTATTGGAGTAATAGTATTTGCTGGGTTAACTGCTTACGACACCCAGATGTTAAAAGAAATCTATGTTGCAAACGAAAATGGAGAAATTAGTACTAAGAAAGCTATAATGGGAGCTCTAAAACTATATTTAGATTTTCTACTAATGTTCCAATACTTACTTATGTTATTTGGAAATAGAGAATAGTTTTATATACAAACTTTAAAAAAGGGTCATTAAAACTGACCCTTTTTTTTTACCTAATCTGATGTATTATTATAGATACTACTTATACGAGATAACATTATGAACTACAGTGATTTATATAATGAATGGCTAAATGATCCTCTAAAATACTGGGAAAACAAAGCAGAAGATATTGACTGGTACAAAAAATGGGACTTAGTCTTGGATGAAAGTAAAAAGCCCTTCTATAGATGGTTTAAGGGAGGACAATTAAATACATGTTACAATTGTCTAGATAGGCATGTCCAAAATGGGAAAGGAGATAATATAGCAATTATTTATGATAGTCCTATTTCTGGAAAAAAAGACACTTTAACTTACAAAGAACTTCTAAAGAAAGTAGCTAAAACTGCAGGAGCACTAAAATACTTAGATGTCCATAAAGGTGACAGAGTATTAATATACATGCCTATGATACCTGAAACTGTAATTTCTATGCTGGCATGTGCTCGAATAGGTGCAATTCACTCAGTAGTTTTTGGTGGGTTTGCGACCAATGAATTAGTTACCAGAATAGATGATGCCAGCCCTAAACTGATTATTGCCGCTAGTTGTGGGTTAGAACCAAATAGAATAATTAATTATAAGTTAATAGTGGATGAAGCTATATCTAAATCTTCTAATAAACCTAGCAATTGCATTATATACCAAAGAGAACAACAAAAAGTTAATATGGTATAAGGTAGAGATTATGATTGGAACTTAATATTAGATATAGCTGAAGAAACTGAGTGCGAACCAGTTTTAGCAACAGATCCATTGTATATACTCTAT
>CAYRXL010000031.1:15540-15937 GCA_964428295.1 uncultured Alphaproteobacteria bacterium | reverse complement strand
AAATGAGAATATAAAGATTCAGTCGCAATTAAATACAACAATGAAGATAAATTTTCTATAGATGAAAAAAAAATATTAGATGCTGTAAAAACATTTGAACCAATTTTCACTCCAGAAGATTTTGAATTTTTTCATGATCCAATTGAAAATGATAAAGAAATTCTTGTTATTCATAAAGATAAAGATTACTTAGTTTTTTCCGCAGAATTTGATTATTTTTTAAATCTTTCTAAAAGGTTAATTAATAATAAAAATTCAGAAATATCTTGGCATTTAAAAGTTAGAAAACATCATACTATAGATCCAAATTATACAGTTTCTTCACCACCTACTTCTCAAAACAAAACTAGAAACAGGGAAATAAAGAAAATTGACAATAAATACTATATATACATAA
>CAYRXL010000031.1:14753-15479 GCA_964428295.1 uncultured Alphaproteobacteria bacterium | reverse complement strand
CAATTTATTTCAAACAAAGATAAGTTTTTAGAGCTTTCTATCTCTAATGATACTTATTGGATGAGTGAAACACTTCTTCCTAAACATGAAGGTAGCCAATTGGTAAAAAATGATAATGAATATATTTACGAAGAACAAAACATAGAAACCCAAGAAGCTCTAAAAATTGAACGAAAAAAAGTTTTAGAAGAAAAGAAAAAAAGAGAACAAGTAGAAAAAGAACTTGCAGAACTTAAAGCACAAAAAACCCAAGAAAAAGAACTTATTGTCTCTGATACAGAACCGCCTGAAATAACAATAATTTCCTCAAAAACCACAGAAAAACAAGGAATCATCAAAGGAAATGTTTCAGATAATCTTAAGGTGGCCGAACTAACAATTATCGGCGAACTTATTATATTTGATGAACAAGGAAAGTTTAGTTATTCAACTTTTATTCCTCAGAATGGGAAAGAGTTAGTTTTACAAGCTACAGATTCTAAGGGCTTATCTAATAAAAAAATAGTAAATTTACAAAGAAAAGAAAATAAAAGAAAAAAGAAATTTAGTTTTACAGAACTTAATCCATTAAAAATTAAAGGTACGAAAAATAAAAACGCTCTCGCTGTAATTATTGGAGTTAATAATTACTTACGCGTACCAGAAGCTCCATACGCCGATAAAGATGCTGCTTACTTTGCAGATTTTGCAAATCACATACTGGGCATATCAGAAGAAAACATCAAA
>CAYRXL010000031.1:11633-14743 GCA_964428295.1 uncultured Alphaproteobacteria bacterium | reverse complement strand
TGAAATAGAAATAAAAATAGCACTTAAAAGTTGGCTCAAAGGCTATAGCAATCCTAATCAATCTGATATCTATATCTTCTTTGCAGGGCATGGATTAGCTAGCAGTGATGGAGAGGAACTGTATCTTTTACCTCACGATGGTGAGCCAAATCTTCTTGAAGATACCGCCCTACTACGTTCTGATATATTTAAGACCATAAATAGCATGAATCCAAAATCCGTTACAATCTTCCTTGATGCATGTTATTCAGGTCAAACTAGAGAGCAAAAAATGATACTTGCTGACGCACGGCCAATAACTATTGTTTATGAGGAAGAAAGTGTGCCTGAAAACTTTATTGTCTTTAGCGCATCTAGTGGTTCAGAAATATCAGGAAGTCTACCCGAAGCAAGCCATGGTCTCTTTAGTTACTTTCTAATGAAAGGTTTAGAAGGCGACGCAGATGAAAATAATGATAAGAAGATTACTACAGGTGAATTACACAAATATATACATTCCAATGTAACAAGACAAGCTTCAAGACTCGGTAGAGAACAAACTCCACAATTACAAGGCAATGAAGACAAGGTTTTAGTAGAATTTAATTAAGAGACGACAAAATGAGAATATTTATGATTTTGACTTTATTTTTTATTTCATTTCAAATCAGATCTGAAATGATAGATGATATTACAGAAGTTTATAGATATGGACCGGAAACTTCAGATAATGATGCTTGTGATATTGCATTGGAGAGAGCTAAGCAAAAAGCTTTAAAAAAAAAAGGAGAGCACATTTCATCTGAAGATATGATGATGTGTCAAGAAAGCGATGATGAATCTGAATGTAGAAAGCATACTTCTATTTGGTCAAATACAACTGGTTATATTAAAGATGTTGGAGTATCTTCCAGAGAGGTTGGGATTGATGAAAATAGTAACTTTTGTAAAGTTATTATCACTGTTGATGTTTCTTATTCTACAGGAAAAAGAGATGCAAATTTTGATTTTGTTCTCTCATTAAACAAAACTATTTTTAATAAGGGAGATTCTATAGAATTTACTATAGAACCTTATGTCGAGCTATATATATATATATTTAGTTGGGCACCTGAAATAAACGCAAATATTTATGATACTAAAGTACAATTAATATTTCCAAACAAAGACAAAAAGAATTTAATAAAAGAAAAAACTACTATACCAAGAAATAAACAAACTTCTTTCAAACTAACGCCTTTAAAAAGTTGTAAAAAGTCTTTATGTGATGAATTTATAATGGTTATCGCCACAAAAGAACCTATTAACTTTCAAGAAAATTACAAACTTAAAGACCTAAAAGCTAAAGTTAGTGAAATAGATTTAAATAATAGAAGAGAAAAGACTGATGTCGTTTATATATCAAATTAAAATTGTTATAATATGTTCTTTTTCTCTAATTCTTTACTCTTGCAGTAATACTCAATATGTTAAAAAAGATAATTTAATAAATAATAAATCAAATGAAAATCAACTTCAAATAGACCAAAAAGTTTTTTATGAAATAAGTGATAATTTCAATACAAACCCTCCAGAATGTATAGCTATTCTTCCAACACTAAATATAGAAAAAGACTTACAAAAAAATAAAACAACCAACGACTCTGTGCCAAATATAACTGAGTTAGTAAGAAGATCGATTTACTCCCACTTATCAGTTTTAAATTATAGAGATATAGAACTAAGCCGAGTAGACTACATTATTAATAATAAGAACTATAGTGGATACGAAGCATTAGGAGAAGCTCTTAACTGTGATTCTATATTATTAACAAAAATATTATCATATGAAAAATCTAGTTTAGCTATTTACTCATCCTTACAGATAGAACTGGAAGTAGAACTCATTAAAACTAACAACAACGAAACTCTATGGAAAGCTAAATTTATAAATAGAAGTGATGAAGGTGAATTGCCCTTATCTCCTGTGTCAATTGCTTTTGGAGTTTATAACGCAGCAAAAAATTTATCAGATGAAAATATATTAAGTTTTTTGGATGATACATCACGAAATATTTTATCACCATTTCCAGATAACAAACAAAACGAATATATAATAGATAGTTTTGAGAATCTCTATGATCAATATGCAAGTAAAAATGGCAAGCAACCATCTAACATAATTGATACACATGATGAATTTGTAAGTTTTCTGAAAAATAATGATATAAACCACAAAAGATTGAATGATATTTATAATAATATTGTTAGCTCTAAGGGCTACAATGAACTAAGCACTTTAAGATATTCAGATTATCTAATTTACAAGGGACATTACGAAGAATCTATAAATATTTTGATTGAATATGAAAATGCAAATAAGATAACACATAAAATATCTTTTTTAAAAGGAATAGCTAATTTAAAACTTAACAATTTAGAGAAAGCTAAAGAAAATTTTGTAAAAGCAATAGCATTAAATTCAGATAAAACTTTGTATTACAACGCATTAGGAGTAACTTTTATGCAAATGAATAGATTTGAATATGCCAAATCATCTTTTGATATGGCAATAAAATTAGATAAAAATGATGCATTTACAAATTATAATTTAGGTATTTTATATTACTATTCAACAAACTATAATGATGCCCTACAATACTTATCAAACTCTGGAATATCTTATGCTGAAAATAAAGATTATGCTTTTGTTGCAAGAGTTTTAATTTTTATAAATAACATAGAAAAAGAAGAATACAATCTTAATGAAACTGTTGCAAAAACAAAAGAAAAGCTTACACTTTTCATAAATAAAAATAATCCAAAGGAGTGAGCTAATGGTGTATTACAACAAAATTATAGTAGTGATTTTTTGTTTAATCTTTATAACTTCTTGCCAAACTCCAAATCAAGCTATAGATACAAAAATACCTGAAGAATATCAAGCTGATGCAGAAGAGCAAGTAGAGCAAAGAAAAAAAGAAATCGAAAAATCAGCAGTAGAAATACCTGATTGGTTTTTAGAACCTGAATTATCAGGCGAATTTATTACTAGTGTAGCTACTTCTACATCGACAGACCTTCAAATGTCATACGATAAAGCTATATTATTAGCAAAGAAATGCCTTGTAATACTTAGTTGAGAATCACTA
>CAYRXL010000031.1:0-11623 GCA_964428295.1 uncultured Alphaproteobacteria bacterium | reverse complement strand
ATAAACTTCATCACTAACCAAAACCTAGCTGGCTATAGTGTTAACAACAAAAAAATATTATCACTTGATACAAAATACAGATCCTATGTCCAACTTATTTATCCAACAGGAAAAGCCAATAAGTTTATATTGGAAGGAATTAAAAAGGATGATATTTTAAGAAAAAGGCTAGAAAGCTCTGAAGCTCTTAAAGATTTAGAGAATGAAATAGAAAAAGCGAAAAATCAATGATAACTAAAAGATGTTTTATTACTATATTATTATTTTTTACTTTTAATAACGCATCTTTTGGAACTTCAATTGAAGAAAAGATTAATGAAGCATCTATTTACATAGAATATGGAGAACTAGATAAAGCATTAAATATTATAAAATCCATCCCTACTAATAAAAAGAATGAGTATAAATTAAAAATTGCACTGGGTAGAGTAAGTTTAAAACTTGGCAAATATGAAGAAGCTAATTCTCTATTTGAAGATGCATTGTTCTCAATTGAATTAAATGATTCAGAAGCTTATTTAGGTATAGCAAAAGCAAATCTAGAATCTGGAAAACTAATAAATGCTTATAAATACTTGAGGCCCCTATTAAGAGAAAATAAAGATATCATAGAAACTGAAATTATTACTGCTGAAATAGAATTGAGAAGTGGCTATGCTAAAGACGCGTATAATAGATTAGAAAAACTCATTCAAATTAGACCTAAAGATGATAAATTAGCAGCAGAATATGCAAAAATACTTTTCTTTTATAAAGATTCGGAACTTGCTCAGGCATTCTTAGAATCTTTTATAATCAAAAATGAAATGAGTCCAGTTTCCCATGAGCAGTTAAGTTATATGAAAGAAAGATCAGGATTATTAAAAGAAAGTAATAAATATTTGTTAAAAGCATCAACTCTTTATCAAAAACAAGGCAAAATAATAAGAGCAAACATATTAAAAGATATAATTAAAGCTAGAGAAAATCTTTCTATTACAGTTCAAACCATTGAAGAAAACCCTCATAGAGATAAAGAAAATTCTTCTGAAGCAAATCGAAGCGAAATTGGAGAAGTATTAGAAAAAGTTGAAGATGAATCTGATGCAACAAAATTTCATGAAAAAGATAGTACTTTAATTGAGAAAAACAAAGAAGCAATAGCAGACAAAGATCATAAAGAAAATGAAATAGTAAAACCTAATAAAGAAGAAAAACCTTTAGAGGTAAACAATATTTTCTTATCTAAGAGCTTACAGAAACAAACTCTTAATACTTCTTGGTTAGAAGAAGTCTCAGATTCTCCTGATTATAACCCTTTCAAAAAAGATTTTTACTTCGGTAGTGGTTTTGTAATAAATACTGGAAAATATATAATTACCAATTATCACGTGATAGAAAATACTTCTATTGTTTATGGGTATTCTGGGAAAGGAGAAATTTTTGTGGCATCAAATGCTTACTTTGATAAACAAAAAGACCTTGCCATACTAGAACTAATACAGCCCATGAGTAATTCAGAAGAAATCATTTCAATCAATAACTTTGAAGATCCAAAAGCTGGAAGTGAAGCCCTAGTTATTGGATACCCATTGCCAGATTTTATAGGTGGTAGCATGCCTACAATTACAGAAGGCATGGTCTCTAAAGAGTCTGGTCTAAATGATCATCCTGGCACAGTACTGATGACTTCTAAAATGAATGCAGGAAATAGTGGTGGTCCTGTTATTAATTCTAACGGATGCTTAATAGGAGTAGCTGTAGCAAAATTAGATACTCAATATTTCCTAGAAGAATTGGATATGTTACCTGAAGATATGAACGTAGCTATTAAACCAAGCCAAGTTGCCGAAATGTTTAAAAATGATAATAATTTAAAATGTAATTCTACAGATACATATTCTAGGATAGAACTATACGAATATATGCTTCCCAGAGTAGTGATTATATTGGCAGGAAATTGAAATACAACCAACCCAAACAACCTCAAACAGAACTATTACTCATGTCTCCTTATTAATAGAAAATCTCTTGAAGGTTTGTTTTCTCTTACAGTTCATATGTTTCTATATCTTCTTTATTATATTATGTATTTGATAAATTAGTTCCATTCATCTTTATTTGTTAGTAGTAATCTCCTACTTTATTTCCTGGTGTTCCTTTTTTATCTATAGATTTTCCAGTATACGGAACGTCTGATTGTTTTTTATAATTAGATTTACCGTTATTTTCTTTATCTTCACCACAACTTGTGAATATGATTGCTATTATGATAAGAACTTTTTGCATTTAAATAGTATAACAATTCTTCTATCTATTGGCAAAAGAGGAAATAAATATAATTATTAGTTCTTACTTCTTTTTTTTTCTTTTTTAGCTGCTTTTTTCTCTTTGATGCTTTTTTTAGGCTTTTTCTTCTCTCTCTTTTTATCTAGTCCTTTAGCCATTATTTATCCTTTTTATTATTCTCATAATTCTTCCACTTATTTATAATAGTATCATAATTTAATTTATAATAGAATATTTTGATTCTGATTTATATGCACCTCAAATCTACAAAAACTAATAGTAAAATAAAAAGTAAAGATAAAAAACCTATATAAAATATTACAAAGACTCTTTCAGGTGTCTGTTTTTAATCTTAACAAGTTAATTCTCATTGGCTGAGTAAACTCGTATTTGTTATCATTATTAAAATCAGATAATAGGTAAAATTTTGAAATGATGTTTTCTTTATTTTTATTAATATATGAAGTTCTATTTTTATCTGCTAACAATATAGAGTTAATACAAGACACAGGATCTTTAAAAACTTTCTTCTCATCAAAAAAAAATTCATTCTTTATTTGTAAGTTAGCTTTATTACAATTGATTATAGATTGATATGCTGTAGATCGAACTTTGCTCTCATCATCAATGTCTTTCATGAATTGAAAAAAAGTTCCTTCTGCCAAAGGTTCCACTATACAAATTATACTATGATTGTGCATACACTCAGAACATTTTGACAGTGTATAAAGCATTAATTCTTCAGGTATATGATGTAAACTATTAAAAAAGAAAATTAAATCAAAATTTTCATTAATATTTTTTATTTTTTCTGCACTCAATAATTTAAATTTTATATTTAAATTTTTTATTTTTTGTTTGGCAATAGTAATCTGAGAAGATGAAGGGTCTATTCCAATGCCTTGTGAAATATAATTAGAACACCAAGATAAAAACCAACCATTGCCACAACCTATATCAATAATACTTTTATTTGTTAAGTTTATTTCTTTTAATATTCTATTTTTTGATTTTTCCCAACCGTTCATTTAAATTCCAAATTATATTTTTCTTTATTTAATGTTTTTGTAAGGATAATAAATAGATTTTCTATTCTAAACTAGATTGCAATTAACATTTTAAGAGTTTTTAAAACATTTATAATTTTTTATCTTCATAGTGCATAAATCTCTCAAGAATAGATTCTATTCTTATATCTCTGGTATTATTATGCCTAGTGTAGCAAAAAGCCGTAGCTAGGTAAATATAGCTGCATGCTTTACAGCATATATACAAGTGGCAGTTTAATTCATTTAAGATTACTACAGCAGTATTGTTTTTTCTTAAAAATAAAACATTATTGCTTAAAATTAAGAATTTTGTTTCTTGCAAAAGCAAATATCTTACTTATAATCTTCACAAGTTATTTAGTTATTTAACCTGCTTATCATCTAAATAACTGAAGTTAAAAATGCTGCGTGTTGGAAGGCATGGTCTAGAAGATCGACGAATGTCAAAGTGTTATATAAAAATTTAAATTTTCTCTTAACACACACTCAGAACAATTAAAACATTTTATAATGGAATAAATAAGGTAAAAATAGGAAAACATATGAATGACAAACCTCAAATAATTAAATTAACTGGAACTATGTCAGAGTTGCAATTAATGTGGAAAATAAAAGATTTAGAAAATGGACAGCAAATAGCCTGCGAAGATTTAACTATACAAATCTTTAGCTCTAAGGGAGAATTGTTAAACCCAGATGATTTTAAGGACGAAATGAAACAAAAAGAGTAATCTGATATTTATAATAAATATATTCTGTTCATGGATTATTGAGTAATGGTTAAAGCATTTTAATTGCTATTATTTTGATTTGCATAAAAAGAACTTTTATAGCATAAAATGATATAAATAGAATAATAAAACCATGCTTTAAATATTACCGATTTTTATTTGGAGGTAGATAATGAAAATTTATCATTTAGTACTTTTAGTTATTTTTTCATTCTTTTGTATAAACAAGATTTCTTTTTCACTAGATATGAAACCAGTTATGGATTTAACATTAGCAAAAAGAATGGCAGATGCGTGTGAAGCAAAAAAAGCAACGACGAACTGGAATCCTATAAATATAGCAATAGTGGATTCAGGAGCTGATTTAATTTTATTTAGAAGACAAGATGGTGCTTTTTTAGGAAGCATTGATATAGCGATAAGCAAAGCAACATCTGCAGCAATGATACCTCGACCCACTAGAAAAGTAGGAGAATTAGCCTATGGGGAAGATGGAAAACTTGGCCCTCGTCCAGGAGTTGTAACAGTTGATTTTTTAGTTCCATTCGCAGGTGGTTTGCCAATTATAACTGATAGTGGTCATTTGATAGGTGCAATAGGAGTTAGTGGGGCAAGTTCTGATCAGGATGAAGAGTGTGCTCAAGCTGCAATAGATTCTGTACGGGAGCTTTTAAAATAATATTTAAATATTTTAACTTCTATCCTCCCTCGCACGAAAAGATTTTTGTATTTTAAAATGTTAACCTATTAAAAAACTCTCACGTTATTATATAACTCTATCTAGATTATATAACTGATAATTTGCGCACAATTTGTTAGCTATAATTTAAAAATTAAGTTTAGTAAGTTAAATCTTCAAAGTCTATATCTTCAACTTTTTCAGCATTTACTTCATATATACTATTATAGACTTCCTTAATAGGAGGAGTATTTTTTAGTACTCCTTCAATTGCTATAGGCTGATACATATATCTTATTTCTTCTGGCTTATTAAGTTTTATAAATATCATTTGATTAGGCGGAGGTGGTGGTACATGCATGCACATTCCTGCATCAGGCACTAGGACAAAGTTCTCAACTGTTAAGGCTTCTCCATAATCTACATCTAAAGGAACCATAAACCCATCTATTCTAATCTTTTGTCCTATTAAATTAGGTTGAATTTTTAATCCTGCTTCTTCAACATTCTTTATAAAAGTTTCATCTTCCCACATTTCATCAGTAACTCCAGTTTTTGGAACAAAACTATAAGCATTTTTTGGTACAAGTTCAGACCATTTTATTTTTATCACCTCTTTTCCATTAACTGGAGATAATAAAAAAAATAATGATAATATTATTTTAAATGTATTATTTGTCTTAAACATAAATGTTTCTAAATTCCTTTACCAATAGACTTTTTATATGCTTGAAAACTTGGAAAAATACTTACTAAACAAGATATAAAAACAACTGTTAACAATATCATTAGATCCTTTCTAGATAAAAAGGTATATTCTATAAACAATCCAAACATATTATCAAGTATTGGATACATAATTATCATTAACAAATGTACTATAACAACTGAAAAACTTATACTAATCAATGAAATAAATACTGACTCCATTAGAAGCAAACTAAAAATAGTTATTGGTGGGGCTCCAACGATTCTCAATAAAGCTATTTCTTTCTTTCTATCGTTTAAAGTAGAGTATAAGATAGCTGTCATTCCAATTAATGCAGTAACAATTACCATGCCAGATATTATAAGCATTATTTTTTCGGTTATGGAGACTATTTGCCAAAGCTGATTGATAGTCATTCCTGGTATAATAGCTTGTATAGCTTCATTCTTAAAAGAATTTATTTTTCTTTGTAGATAAAATATTTTTATCGGAGACTTAATTTTTATTATTGCAGCTGTAATCTCTTTAGGAATAAGTTTATCATAAGATATATTTTTATTCACTTCCACATTTTTAGAAACATCCACCCCTGTTTTCCAATCTATATGAATAAGTTCTAATGCTTCTAAATCAACTAAAACTAATCTATCCAAAGAAGCACCCGTTTTTTTTAATATACCACTTATTTTAAAAGGATATTTATCATGAAATGATTGAGAAGCTATCCCATGGGAAATAATTATATTATCACCTATTTTATAGTTAAGTTGTTTAGCTATTTCAAAACCCACTACAACTTCTAATCTATCACTAAATACTGTTCCTTCTTCAAATGTTAGATTTTTATTCTTTTTATATTTAAAATATTTGAAGTACTCTGTTGTTGTACCCATTACTCTAAATTGTTTATGGCTATCTCCTAAGGAAATAGGAACAATCCATTCTATATCTTGCTCTCTTGAAATAGTTTGGTATGTTTTCCAAGAAAAATTATTAGTTGGGCTTCCTATTTGAAACAAAGAGTATAGTAACAATTGAATCTCTCCTGATTTAGCACCCAAAATCAAGTCACTGTTTCCAACGTTCCCAAAAAAACTTTGCTTTGCACCCAATCTTAACTTTTCAATGCTAAGAAAAAGGGTAACTGATAATGAAATTGATATAATAGTTAAAATTATAGTTATTTTCCTATTAATCAAAGAGTTAAGTGCTAAATAGAATAATATTTTCATTTTAGCAATTCTTTAAATAATATCTTTTTATCAAAATTAGAGGAAAGTGTATTATCATGACTTACCATCAATAAGGTAGTGTTTTCTTTTTCACAGAACTCTAAGAGCATTCTCATAAACTTCTTTTGATTAGATTTATCTAAAGCAGAAGTAGGCTCATCTGCTAAAACCAGCTGTGGGCTATTTATAAGTGACCTTATTATAGCAATTCTCTGTTGTTGTCCAACAGAAAGATTCTTAGAGTTGTTTTTTAAAAGAATTTTTTTTTCTAATCCTAAATTACTTCCTAAATTAAATGCTTTTTCTTTTAAATATTTAATATCCTTATTATCTGATTTAGTAAAAAAACCAGGCAATATTATATTTGTCATCGGAGAAATATATTCTATTAAATTAAACTGTTGAAATATGACTCCAATATGACGAGCTCTAAAAAGGTCTTTTTCTTTAGATCTTAAACTAGTAATTTCGGTGTTATTAATACTAACTTTACCTTTGATTGGATTAAGAATACCATTTATAAGGTTTAAAAATGTAGATTTACCACAACCACTATCGCCTAATAGTATGACTTTTTGCCCTTTATAAATATTAAACCGATTAATATGTATTTTAAAATTGGAATCTTTTTCCCAATAATAAACCAGTCCCTTTATATCTAAAGTTTTATGTTTCATAAATAGATTATTAAAAGATAAAATAATTTTTAGTTTTAATCATATTATTTTTGTAGTTTATTTATAGTATATTTACAATCCATATGCCCAGTAAAAATCACTTCCTTTAACGTGAAAACCTCAGATTAAAATATTTTTTATAATCTACGATCTCTAAGTTTATTGTAGTAATCATTAATCGAGATGCATGAAATTAATAAATTTTAAGTATTATGGATTTTGTTATAACTTTTTTGTTAGTTGCTTATTATTTTTAATTAGATAAACTTTCTAGAATATTCTTTTGTTTATCAGTAATATTACATTTGTTAAGCGCATAAACAAAATCATCAAAAAAATTGACACTATAATTACACTTAATTCCAATTAATTTTTTAAACATTTGAGAAGTCCCTATTATCTCTTGTTGACCTACACCAGAATCCTTTTCTTGCTGGTTTCTAAAACCTTTAGTATACAATTCTTCTCTATTCTGATAAACCCATCTTCCCCTTGCTTCTAAATTTACTACATCATTATTTTTCAAAACAACAGAAACAGCATTTTCAAAATAACCATAATTACCTAAATTATCAGTAAAAGTTCCATCTAAGGTAAAATTTATAAATTTTTCATCTTCTGAAAAAGAAAAAGATTTTATTATATTACGTTTTCCGTGTGCTTCCCTAATATAATCAAATGAATTTGCAAAAGTTGTAATAAAAAACAATAAAAATATTAAAAGATTCTTCATCAAATTATTATATATCCCTAAATAGATTCTCAAACTAATCCTTTATTAACCCTGCTATCTAAATTTTAAGATAATCTAGTTAATTATAATAACCGACTCCACATATTTGATCAGAAATTTTAGTATAAAGCGTTGTTTTAGTATATTCTTGTTCTGAATCTGTATCATACTTTCTAAGTTTATATACAACTTCACTGATAATACCAGGTTTAGCATTATTAGTCATTGTTTCTCCTACAAGGTTACCTTTTTCATCTTTTAAATCTACATTGCTAAAAATGTTTATTCCTATAGCCGCAGGATGGGCAGTAAGAATGCCATTTACCTCAAAACAAAATACATATAAATCACCTTGTATCATTCCACCATCTCCTGAAGTGAATTGTTCTAGTGCTCTATTTTTATCTATATTAAGTAACGCTATAGCTCGATCAAGTAATATTGCGGCCTCCTCTCTAGAGCCAGATGCTTGTGAAAAAGCAAAACTAGTAAACATAACTAAATTTAATAAAATTAAAATAATATTCTTCATTATTTCCTCCATTATAATGATGATATCACAAGTTACATAAGTTTAAAGCATATTTATATATTCATTATTATCTACTATTTTACAAAGTAAATTATCATTTCATTAATAAAGTTTAGTTAGTTAATGATTTATATTTGTAAATCTAGAAGGAAAGAATAATTATATCTATTAGAGTCTTGGAAACTAAAGATCATGTTTGCGGTAGAAAAAAATTTCACATTCAATAGTATTTTCTCTTTTAAAACAAATAATTAATACGAATTATTAATTAATTAATTAATTAATTAAAAACAGAAAAAAGGCCTATATTTCTGAGAAATTAAAATCTACTATTTACTTACATCTTCTTATTTATAAATCTAAAAAAATTATTCATATTCTAGCAAACTCTTTTTCTATATTAATTCCATCATCATCTAAAATCTTTCTAGCATGTCTGAAAGCTTCTACTCCACATGGAACTCCGCAATAAACTGTAATTTGCAATAAAACATCTTTTAACTCTTCAAGTGTGCATCCATTTTTAATGGCAGCTCTAAAATGCATAGAAAACTCTTGCCATTTATTTAAAGCTGAAAGCATACACAAATTATTCATACTTCTTTGCTTATCTGACAAAACAGTTTTAGTCCAAATTTCTCCCCAGCAATATTTAGTAATAAGTTCTTGAAATTCTTTACTAAAACTATCAGCACCACTAATCGCTTTATCTACATGTTGTTTAGATAAAATTTTTTCCCTATATGCTAGTCCCTTTACATATAAATCATCCTTCATTAAGTTCCCTCCTAATTTTATACTTTACAAACAAATATTTTATTTATTTATTAATTTCATAAAATTGCTTTCAATTTTTTTTGAAATATCACATTTAGATTTAACATAATTAATTTTTTTTAAATACCTAACACCGTAGTTACATTTAAGTCCCTTTAGATTTTTATATATGCCGGTACCATCCAAATATATAATTCTTCCCACTCCAGCTTCCATGCTTGATGAATTTCTAAATAACTTATACCAATATTTTTCCTGATGTTCATTTTCACCTTCACAAATTCCTTCTAGTTTCACTGTTTCAGAATTCTTCACAGAATTAGCATTGCATTTATAAATACCATAATGACCAAAATTATCTGTCCAGGTTCCTTTAATAGTTATATTAGTATAGGTTGTATTATTTAATGTTGTTATTTTTTCTTCACTAATTATAGCTGTGGAATCCTGCTCCCATTCTTTAGCATAAAGACCAACGGATATTGACAAAACTAATATTAAAATTGAATAGCGCATAATATCATTATATAATTTTATCTATAACCCACAACTTATAGTTCTATATATCTATGTTTTAATCTTCAAATCAACTTCAATATAGATAATAATAAATATTAAAAAAAGATTTAATAATCGTTGTTAGGATTAAATTTTACATGCTTTTCAAAAACTCCTTTATTAGGCACATAATTCACCTCTATCCTGATATGGTCAGGATCTTCAAAAAGAATATAATAATAACCTGGAACCCAAGGACCATACATAGGACCTCTTATGATATTAACCTTCATATGTTTTAGTTTGCTTTCAACTTTATTTATATCTAACTCAGATGAAGCCCTAAAACAAAAATGATGTAAGCCTATGTTGTCTTGCGAAAATTTATTAAAATTATTTTCAGTAGTTTGTTGTATCAGTATAGCAGTTCTTCCCCCTATGTGATAACAACTTTTCTGACTTTCATGAACTAATTTAAACCCAAAAAAAGGAAGTAATTCTTTATAAAATATTTTTGAATTACTAATATTACTTACGCTCAATGCGATATGTGCTATTCCTTTTATATTTATATTTTCTAGTTCCATAATAATTTATAATGTAGAATGTTGGGCTTAATAAAGAATCAATTTTCAGTAGAACATCCTATTAGTTTGTTAAAAAGATCCTCACTTACATCACACTTGCTTCAGCAAAATTAATATCATCAATATAATTTATGGCATATTTACACATAGTTTCAACAACCAGTTTTCTATCAGGCTTCTTCATAAAGTTCAAAAGTTTTTACAATTGTTTTACTATGAGATGTCATAATTAATTCTTTTGCTAACAGTGAATTAATATAGATAATAATAATAAAAAATAAAATAATTTTTAGAAAATTCTTCATGTATTAAAAATTTATTTTACACTTTTGTCGAAGGAAATTAGTTTTTCTATTCATATATCTTACAGCATAAGTACATTTTAAGTTTTCAAATTTTTTATACTTTCCTGTACCTTTCAAATAAGTTATTTTTCCAATTCCAGCATCCATTTCTGATTCTCTTTTTAAGTTGGTCCAAAATTTATCTCCTTTAGAATCCATCTGTTCACAAAAAAGGTTTAATGTTATTATTTCTCCTCTGGTAAGAATATGCCCAAAACAATTTCCGGTACCATACTCTCCGAACGAATCTGTCCATCTGTTTTCTATTTCAACAACAGTATATTTAAAGCCTTCATCAATTATAATTTCTTTAGATTTTACATCGGAAGAAGAATCAATAATATATTCCTTTGAAATAGATTGAGTAGAAAACAAAAATAGCAATATAATAATGAATCTCATACTTAAATATATATTTTTAATTACTATTACACAATTATTAGTTTTGTGCAGATTATAAAATATCACTTCAAATTATAGACCATATGAATAACTTAAAATTTGTTAAAAAGCTTTTAAGATTTTTTCTACACATAAATATTAAAATTATTTAACTCTTATAAATAGAAACGATACTAAATAAATTATCATATTTAATTGTAAGCCAAATTTTATACTTAGAGAATAATAGTTACGTGTTATATTTTGCAAGTCATTTTCAAAAAATTTGATATTATCGTTAACTGATAAAGCAATTATGCAATTTCTAATAATTTATAGAGTTTTTTCATTTTACAGAATGTTTTACACTTCAAAGTATTAGAAATTATATCTGGAGGAATAAAGTCATGTCGCTATTAAATCAAA
>CAYRXL010000030.1:8261-16129 GCA_964428295.1 uncultured Alphaproteobacteria bacterium | reverse complement strand
ACAATTAAAAAATACTAGATTATGACAGAAATATTTTGGTGAAAAAAATGTGTTGTTATGTCAACAAGACCAAGAATAACCTTTAATAAAGAAGGTGTGTGTTCAGCTTGCCAATGGGCTGAAGAAAAGAGGACTCTAAACTGGAAAGAAAGACAGAAAAAACTTGATAAATTATTGAGTGAACAAAAGTCTAATCCTCATTATCAATGTATAACTACAGTTAGTGGCGGTAAGGATGGTTCTTATGTTACATATAACTTAAAACACATAAAAAAGGTCAATCCCTTAGCTGTTACAGTCAGACCACCACTTGAAACAGAAACTGGGAAAAAAAATTTAGTAAATTTTGTTGGAAAAGGATATCAGCACATTCACATAACTCCTGATAAAGAAGCGATGAGAACATTGACCAAATTTGGTTTTACAGAATTGGGCTATCCATATTATGGATGGCAAATAGCAATAAATACGGCTCCCATAAGAATTGCTATGGAGTTTAATATTCCTTTAATTTTTTATTCAGAAGATGGAGATGTTGAATATGGCGGGGATGCCAAACATAAACATGATGGTATATATGGCATTGATTATCAAATAAGCAACTATATAGAAGGAAAGTATGAGAAAATTTTAAAAATGAGTAGTTTAAATAAAGATCAATTATATTGGTTTACACTACCTTCCAGAAAAGAATTTATAGAAAAAAATATAAAATTAACTCATTGGAGTTTTTATGAAAATTGGGATCCTTATAGAAATTATGAGGTTGCAAAAAAATATTGCGGCCTAGAAGAAAACAAAACTTTAAATGCGGGAACCTACACAAATTTTGGCCAAATGGATCAGAAACTTTATGCATTACACACTTATTTGATGTATTTAAAGTATGGTTTTGGAAGAACAACCATGGATGCTGGCGTTGATGTGAGAAGAGGGGCTATGCTTAGAGAGCAAGCTATTCATCTTGTTAAAATGTTTGATAATCAAGCACCAGAATCACTTTATGATGAATATTGTGAATATTTTAAAATGAAAAAAAAAGATTTTCTAGAAGTAATTGACAAATTTGCAAATAAATCTTTATTTGAAAAAAAAAATAGATGGGAGCCAAAATTTGAGATTGAATGATATCAAAAAAAATAGAATTTGTATCGTTGATTACGATTTTGGTAATATTGCTTCAATAAAAAATGCTCTGAATTATCTAAAATTTGATTGCGATTCTTTGAAAAACCCAAAAGATCTAAATAAATTTTCTCATTTAATTTTACCAGGCGTAGGTTCTTTTGAGGCAGGGATGAGCAAATTAAAGCAATTAGGATGGGATTTAGAAATAAAAAATTTTGTAACAAATGGTGGTTATTTATTTGGAATTTGTTTAGGGATGCAATTACTTTTTAAGTACGGCACTGATGAAAAAACTAGTCAAACTATTAAAGGGCTAGGTTTTTTTGAAGGAAAATGTAAAAAATTTTTTGAAAATAATAAGATAAATAAGTTGCCACTTCCACATGTTGGTTTTAATAAAGTTAAACATAAAAATACAAAGATATGGAATGGAATAAAAAATCCATCCTATTTTTATTTTATTCACTCTTACAGAGTGTATTTTTCAGAAAGTTCTTACGATTGTGCAAAAACAATTTATGGAGAAGAATTTATTTCATTTATTGAAAAATCAAAAATTTTTGGTGCGCAGTTTCATCCTGAAAAAAGCCATTTAACTGGTCTAAATCTTATACAAAATTTTTGTAATTTACAGTGAGTCTTTTAAAAAGAATTATTTTTTGCCTTCATTACAAGGAAGGTTTTTTCTATTTAAGTCGAAATTTTAGATTACAAAAAGTTGGTGATGTTGATTGGCTAATTAGAAATTTTGGTTTTGGTAAGGCCACTTATTATATTGATGAAATTATTATAATATTAGTAAAACAAAAGCCCACAGAAATTGATTTTAAAAATTTTTTTAAAGATATATTTAAACTAAGAAGAAATCTTTTTATTCCCATAACTCTTGGTGGCGGAATTAGAAACTATGAAACTTCTAAAAGATTTTTTAACAATGGAGCAGATAAAATTTTAATTAACAGCTTAGCTTTTGAAAACAGGACTATTATTGAAAAAATATCAAGCTCCTATGGATCGCAGGCAATTTCTATAATGATAGATTATAAAAAATTTAATGATAATATTAAATTGTATTCTTCTTGTGGAACAAAATTGGAAAAAATAACAATTGAAAAACATTTGCAAAATTTGAATATTTTAAGTTGTGGAGAGATAATTTTAAACTCTATAGATAATGATGGTAATGCGGCTGGAATAGATTTATCAATTTTGGACAATATTAAACAAGATATGGATAAACCTATATTAATTATGGGTGGAGCCGGAAAACCTGAACATTTATCTTCGGTTTTAAATTCAAAAAAAATATCTGGCGTAATTACAGCTAACCTTTTTAACTTTCTTGGAGACGGTCTCAGATTAGCTAGGAATTTTGCTTTAGAAAATAATATTAGTCTCGCTAAATTTTAATTTATTAAATCTCGATACGTAGAAATATTGTCAAATATGACCAAAAAAACGATAGTAATTGCCGAAGCTGGAGTGAATCATAACGGAAGCTTAAGTCTCGCAAAAAAACTTATAAATGCAGCATCAAGTGCCGGAGCTGATGTGGTTAAATTTCAAAATTATAAAACTGAATTATTAATTCAAAATAAATTAGATAATTTAAAAGAAAACTTAAAAAATTATAATCCCAAGAAGTCGTATAATTTATTAAAAAAATATGAATTTAGTTATTCTGATTTTGGTAAATTAAAAAAATATTGTAATAAAAAAAAAATTATTTTTGCAGCCACGCCTTTTGATAAAAAAAGTGTTAATGAATTAGAAAAATTAAAAGTACCTTTTTTTAAAATTTCTTCGGGAGATATAAATAATTTTCAGTTAATAGCGCATGTCGTAAAAAAGAAAAAACCTGTAGTTTTATCTACCGGTAGATGCAGTTTAAATGAAGTATCCAAAACGGTTTCGTTTTTAAAAAAATTAAAATGTAAAGACTATACATTATTGCATTGTGTTAGCGAGTATCCAGCAAAATATAAGAATTTAAATTTATTGGCAATCAAACTACTGAAGAAGAAATTTAAATGTAAGATAGGCTACTCCGATCATTCCAAAGGTATAGAAGCTGCATTAGCAGCAGTTGCGTTGGGCGCAAAGTATGTTGAAAAACATTTGACACTTAACACTAATTTTAAGGGACCAGATCATAAAGCTTCAATAGAGCCATTCGAATTTAAAAAAATGGTAGATGGAATTAAAAATATAAATCTTGCGCTTGGTTTGGAAAAAAAAAAGGTAACAAAATTAGAGTTAAAAGGAAGGTTTAAATCAAGAAGAAGTATTTTTGCGAGTAGAAATTTATTAAAAAATACTAAAATTACAAATGAAGATATTATATGTAAAAGACCCGTGGTAGGAATTCAATCAGATAGTTTTTTTAAAGTTATTGGATTGAGAACTAAAAAAAGTATTAAAGAAAATGAACCCATAACTTGGGAAAAAATTAAAAAAAATAAATGAAGATATTAATCACAGGTCATGCAGGGTTTTTAGGTTCAAATATAACACTAAGTTTATTAAATCGACGTCATAGTGTTATTGGAATTGATGTTAAAAAAACTAAAAAGTTTCTTGCTTATAAAAATTTTATTCAATACAAAATTAATTTACTAAAATCAAAAAAAATATATTTATTATTTAAGAAATTTAAAAAAATTGACGTAGTTATTCATGTAGCTGCTAAACAACCATTTAAAAAGGATATCGACTTAGAAAAATATTTAAAAACTAATTTTCATGGAACAAAAAATCTAGTTGAGGCTGCGGTTGATCAAAATGTAAAAAAAATTATTTTTTGTTCAAGCTTTAGCGTTTATGGGAATGATAAAAGTCCAATTAAAGAAAATATTTTACCTAATCCACGAAATACATATGGTTTAAGCAAGCAACTTGCTGAAAACCTACTTGAATATTATTCAAATAAATTTGGCATCAATGTAATAATTTTAAGATTTGATGGTATTTATGGAAAAGAGCAAAATTTACCTGGTTTCGTAAAAATGTCTTTTGCGCGAGCAATGAAAAATAAACAAATATTACTGTTTAATAAAGGAAAGCTAAAAAGAGATAATGTTTATATTGACGACGCAACCAAAGCTATAGTTTTAGCATTAAAAAAAATACATAAGATTAGATTTGAAATTTTTAACATTGGGGGGAACAATCCCGTCAGTTCTTTAAGTATCTTTAAAAAAATCAAAAAAATATGCAAATCAAAATCAAAAATAATATTGTCAAAGAAAAGTTTAAATTTTTCTAAAGATATCTTTTTGGATACCAATAAAGCAAAAAAAATACTTAAATTTAAACCAGACAATCTAGATTATAATTTAAAAAAAATGTTCTTAAATTTTAAATAAAAGAAAAAAAATATATCAAGTCGGTGGTCCTTATTTTAGCTCTAAGGATATTAGCTGGATTTTAAAAAAAGCCAAGAAAGTTTTAAAAGGAAAATTAAGTACTGGTCCATTTTCTATGGAATTTGAAAAAAAATTCGCCAGTTTCATTGGTGTTAAATACGCAGTTTTTCTAAATACATGTACAAGCGCATTAGAAATAGCAGTCAAATCTTTAAATTTAAAAAAAGGCGATGAAGTAATAGTTCCATGTGAAACGTTCATAGCAACTGGCATGGCTGTTACATCACAAGGTGGAAAAGTTATTTTTGCTAATATTAATCCAAACACTTTTTGTTTAGACCTTGAGGAGATAAAAAAAAGAGTAACTAAAAAAACTAAAGCAGTAATGCTAGTCCATTTCGGTGGATATATGCCTTTTGATGTATCTGAGATAAAAAAGTATTGTAGGAGAAGAAAAATATTTTTGATAGAAGATTGCGCTCATGCCGTTGGATCTAAAATGGGTAGATACATGGCTGGCTCTATAGGTAATACAGGATGCTTTTCTTTTTTTGCAACAAAAACAATGACCACTGGAGAAGGTGGAATGTTAACAACGAATGATAAAAATCTATACAAATTAGCTTTATCCCTAAGAGAAAGAGGACGCGACTGGTCGAGAAAAGGAGAATTATACACCATTGGTTGGAGGAGTTGTAGGGTTCCCGAACTTAGTGCTGTGCTCGGTCTAAGCCAATTATCCAAAATAAGAAAAAATATTTATCACAGAAACCAAATTTGTAAAATATACGACTATGAATTAAAAAAAACTAAATTATTTTCCACTCTTAAAATAAATAAAAGATCGAAATTATCAATTTGGAAACACATAACTTTAATAAATAATCCAAAAATTAATAGATCAAAAATAGTAAAAATTTTAAAAGAAAAACATAATATAATGATTAATTGGGCGTACGATCCGCCTTTACATTTGCAACCAGTTTATAAAAAAAATTATTTCAACAATATTAATTCATATAAAAAAACAGAAAATTTAATGAAAAGACATTTTCATTTGCCATTGCATATGCAATTATCAAAAGCTGATGCAAAACATATAGTTAAAACTTTAATTGATGTAGCAAGAAAAATTATCTCTAATTAATGTCAAGTATTGTGATACATCAGCCAGAGTATTTTCCTTGGCCAAATTTATTTTTTAAAATGGTTAAATGCAATAAATTTATATTTCTGGACAGCGTTCAGTATGCAAGAAGAAGTTTTCAAAATAGAAACATTTTAGGCAAAGATGGGAAAATTTTTTATATAACAGTTCCAATACAATATGCGCGCAGAGATACTTTGATAAGAGATATTAAAATTGATAATTCAAAAAAATGGATAGAGGAACATTTAAAAAATTTTCATTACTGCTATAAAAAAACAAAATTTTATAAGATAGTAATAGACTTAATTGATGCGGAATATCACAAATATTATCAATATTTAAATGAGTTAAATCAAGGCTTAATAAAAACTATTTCAAAAAAAATGGAAATAAACTGTGATTTTTTTTCTTCCACCCAATTGGGTGCAGTAGGTAAAAAATCTGAATTAATATTCAACTTATGCGAAAAAACTAATGCAAAAAAATATATTACTGGCACTGGATCAAAGTCTTATTTGAATGAATATCAATTTGAAAAAAATAAAATAAAAATTTATTACTTGGAGCATAAAAATTTTTCTTACCCTCAAGAAAATAGTAAAAAAAAGTTTATCAAAGATCTTTCAATACTTGATTATTTATTTAATTTAGGATTTGAAAAATTTAAAAGCACATATTTGTGAAATGATAAATAAAAAAAAAATATTATTTATTACTGGCTCTAGATCTGATTTTTATATTCAAAAACCTATTATTGATGCATTTAAAAAATCAAAATTTTTAAATCCTTTACTAGTTGTAACAGGTTCACATTTATCCAAAAAATTTGGTCTTACAGTAAAAGAAATTTTAAAAGAAAAATATAATATTGTTGCAAAAATTAAAAATCTTATAATTTCTGACAAAGCATCGTCTAGATTAAAAAGTGCGTCTAGACAATTGTCAAAACTTGCAGCAGTTGTTGATTATGCAAAACCAGATATTATGATCGCGCCTTTTGATAGAGAAGAGTCGATAACAATAGCTTTAGCCGGAGCATATTCTAATATACCCGTTGTTCATTTGGGCGCTGGAGATAAAACTAGATATAATGTTGATGGAATCATTAGACATAGTGTAACAAAACTGTCTAATATATTTTTTTGCTTTACTAAAGAAAATGCGAGAAGAGTAGTTAGGCTAGGCGAAGAAAAATGGAGAGTTTATAATGTTGGCCATACAGCGGCAGATAGATACAGAAATATAAAATCTTTACCAAAATCTTATTTGTCTAAATATTTAAACCTAGATATAGAAAGTGAGCCATTATTAATTTTTATTCAACATCCAGTCAGTAACTGGTTAAAAAAAACAAAAAAACATTTTAAAATAACCTTAACAGCTATAGATGAATTAAATCTTCCCACAATAATAATAGGATCAAATTCGGATCCCGGAAATCTTGCAATTAAAGCAGAATATTCTAAGTTTAAATTTTTAAATAAAAAAGTTAGATATTTTAAAAGTTTACCAGAAAAAATTTTTGTAAGTGTAATTAAAAGAGCATCAGTTCTTGTTGGAAACTCGAGCATGGGAGTGCTTGAAGCACCTTTAATAAAGTTACCAGTTGTTAATGTTGGTTTAAGGCAAAAAGATAGGCAAAATGCAGGAAATATTATATTTGTATCTTGTAATAAACAAAAAATTATTAGAGCTGTAAAAAAAAGTTTATACAATAAAAAATATCTTAATAAAATTAGAAGATTAAAAAATCCCTATGGAGAATATGGAGCGGCTAATAAAATGGCAAAAATACTTTCAAAAATTTCAATTAATGAGAAATTGATTAGCAAAAAGATTACCTACTAATATTATTATGCAAAGCATTTATTTAACTAATAAAAATACTGAAGATAAGCATTATCCAATAATTATGGAGCAATTAATTAGATATCCATCAATGAAATTAAAACAATATACATTGAATTATTTTTATTCTAAAGGAAGAGAGTCAATTTATAAAAAAGATCAAAATTTTATTTCAAATCTCGGTGTATTTATTTATAAAAATAATTTTAATAAAAAAGCACTTAAGCTTTTTATGGAAGATTTATTTTCAGGAAAAAGTTTAAAAAGTCTTTTATTATCAGATAATACACGCGGACAATTCTGTTTGGTATTTTATTTTAACGGAGAGTTAAAAATTTTTTCTGATCGTCTAGGATTTTATCCATTATATTTTTATC
>CAYRXL010000030.1:4267-8251 GCA_964428295.1 uncultured Alphaproteobacteria bacterium | reverse complement strand
AATACTACTTCTTTTTCTAGTACCATGCTTCAGCTGGCGAAAAACAACAAAACTTCTTTAAACTATTTGGGTATAGCGCAATATTTATCAGAAAATTATAAGTACATTACATATGCTTGTTGTGATCAAAATATTGTTAATGAAGTAAAATATATTGCGGCTGGCACAATATATCATCTGGGAAATGATTCTGTAAAAACAGAAAAATACTTTGAAATAAAAAAGCAGCTTGAAATAGGTAAATACAAATCTATTGATGAAATCGTATTCCAGGCTGAAGATTTGCTTACTAACAACTTATCTTTTTTAAAAAATATTTCAGGAAGAATTCATTGTGATATTACAGGTGGAGTCGATACTAGAACGGTTATTGCAATATTAGATAAATTAAATATAGAATTTAATGTAGGCGTCCAAGCAATTACAGAATACGGGGACTTTTCCAATTACGGTAAATTTAGTGAATTAAATATAGTTGACAAAATAATTAGATATAAAAATTTAAATTTTGAGCTATTTAGTGAAGAAAAATATTTTAAAAATTCAAAAAAAATTAATGATATAACTTTTTTTCATAGTTATAAGCAAACATATAATAGAAGGGCAGGTTATTTTTCAAACATAAAAGATAAAGGTTCAGACATTATTATTTCTGGTTTAAGTGGAACTGAATTATTTAGATTATCTTATAATCAATATTTTAAAAAACAGAAGGAACTTAATCTTGATACATTTTTAGCTGAACACGTGGAATTAGTAGATTTAATTCATGATAAATTTTTAAATAAAAAAACCTATTTTGAACATTTAAAAAATTTTTATAAAGAACAACTAGATGGAATAAAATATGAAAAGGCTAAAGATTTATCTTCTTACATAGATTATTTCGCTTTTTACCGAACACATTTTTGTAGATATTTAAGTTTAGCAAACAGCTTCGTTCCTTTTTATACTCCTTACGGTGATTATCCTTTTGCAAGTTTCATGTACCAAGTTTCTTATGATTTGAAAAAGAAATTCAAAATACAGAGATTTTTATTATCAAAGCTAGATTCAAAATTAGCTTCGTTTTATTCAACACGAGGCTTTCCTTTAAGTAAAGTCACTGTATTTAATTTTTACAAATTTTTAAGAATGATAAGTGATGATATTCCGCAACAATATTTTAGTTTCAATCAAAGGCTATCAATTTCTTTTAAAAAGAATTTAATTAAATATTTATTTAAAAATAAAAATATTTATTATTCCTTTTTTAAAAAAAAAATAAGCTCAAATAACAGTAACAAAAAAAATTTATGGAATACCCCTAATAATATGAAAGTTATTGATGATTTAGACGAATTTATCAAAAAAGATTTGCCCGTTTTCGATATTGTTGATAAGAAAAAGTTGATCAAATATACTGAAAAGGATTGTAATTATAATACTATCAACAGAGTAATTAATCTTAACCGTATTTTAGAATATATAAATTTTTAATTTTTATGAAAAAAATATTAGTTATTGCACCTCACCCAGACGACGAAACCATTGGTTGCGGCGGAACACTTTTAAGGCATAGGGACAATGGTGATGAAATATCTTGTGCTGTTATGACAAAACTTAGATCTGGCCCTCAAGCAGATGAAGAGTTAGTCAAAATTAAACAGCAAGAAATAGAAAAAGTAAAAAAAATTTACCAATTTAAATTCTATAAAGCATTAGATTACCAACCTAGCGAACTAGATAAACAGCCATTTAATTCACTGGTTTCAGAGGTTTCAAATTTATTTAGCAAAGTTCAACCAGAAATAATTTATATTCCATATACTAATGATGTGCATACTGATCATCAAGTAGTTTCAAAAGCTGTAATAAGTTCAAGCAAATGGTTTAGATCAAACTCAATTAAGGAAATAAATATGTATGAAACTTTGTCGGAGACAAATTTTGATTTTTTAAGCAAAAATGCATTTAACCCGAATTTTTTTGTTGAAATTACGAATTATTTGGAAAAAAAATTAGAAATTTGTAGATGTTATAAAACAGAATTTAAAAAGCATCCATTTCCAAGAAGCGAAGAATCTATCAGGTCACTAGCAAAATTAAGAGGATCGCAAAGCGGGTATGATTCTGCTGAGTCGTTTATATCAGTTTTTAGAAAAAAATAAAAAATTCTAAATTTAAAAAAATTAAGTTTATTTTAATGAAAAATGATAAAAAATAAAAAAATAATTTGTTTGGTTGTTGCTAGAAAAAATTCTGTAGGCATAAAAAATAAAAATATAGTAAATGTTGGGGGGAAACCGCTAATTTATTGGACTTTTAAATCAGCAAAAAAATCAAAATATATTGACCATATAATGATTTCTACAGATTCAAAAAAAATAATTAAAATAGCTAAAAAAAATAAAATCCATGTTCCTTTTGTTAGGCCAAAACAATTATCAAAATCTAATTCGTCCGTTTATGATGTTATAAAGCATAGTAGAAAATATTTTTCCAAGATAGATAATTTTGATTATCTTATCTTGTTGCAACCAACGTGTCCTTTTAGAACCACACAACACATAAACGAAGCCTTAAAAAAATTTACTTCAGCACCTTTTAGAAAGCAAAAAACATTAATATCTGTTGTTAAAGCTCCCAGAAAAATGAATTGGATATTAAAAAAAGTAAAAAAAAATTTTCTAAACTTGGTTATTAAAGAAAATTATAAATTTTCAAATAGACAGTCATTAAATGATTTATATTTACCAAATGGAGCAATATATATTTGTAAATTAAAAAATTTTAATAATAATTTTTATAATAATCAAATAATGTATTTTTTGATGAATGAAATTTCATCAGTAGATATTGATAATAAAAATGACCTGGACTTTGTTAGAAAAAATGTTAGAATTTTAAAAGGCTATGGGACTTCTCAAAGGTAATTATAAGCTAAAAAAAACGGTTGTAAAAAATAAACCCACCGAGGAAGAAAAACTGGAAATTTTGTTAGAGCAAAAAGCTCATAAAAAATTAGGCGGCAGCATGGTTTACGTTTCAAAAAAAAAGGTTAATTGGAAATTAAAACCAGAATAAAAAAAATATACCATTAATAAAATAAATTCTTTTAATAAAAATTCTAATTATTTTTCGAATGAATAAGTCAAAAAACTTTGTAGATTCCTTAGGAAATAAAATGGGCGAAGTTACTTATAAAATGCTTATTAAAACAATTAAAAAAAATATAAGTTATAACCATTCTTATTTAAGCAAAGGATCATCAATTGAATTTTTAAAAGATAAGAGTTTTGGAAAAAAAAAAATTGCTATTATCGTTGGCTCTGGTCCCAGTTTAAAAAGAAACGATCAAACGAAGATTCTAAAAAAATACAAAGATAAGGCAATTATATTAGCAAGCGATGGTTCTCTGTATTACTGTCTTAAAAATGATATTATTCCTGACCTAGTTGTGACTTTAGATTCGCATCCCACAAGAATTATAAGATGGTTTGGTGATGAAAATTTAAATTCAAAAAAACTTAAAAAAGATAATTATTTTAGAAGACAAGATTTGGATATTGATTTTAGAAAGGAAATTTTGGCTAACAGATCAGTTGTAGAACTCACTAATAAATTTGGAACAAAATTAAATATAGCTCTTTGCACAACTTCCTCTAAAGCGGTAGTTAAGAGATTAATAAAAATAAAATCAAAAATTTATTGGTGGAACCCATTTGTAGATGATCCAGATAAAAAAGACAGTATATCTAGAAAAATATACAATAAAAATAATTTGCCATTAATTAATTCTGGTGGAAATACTGGATCAGCTGCCTGGATGATGGCAGATAGCGTTTTAGGCTGCAGAAAAATAGCAATGATTGGAATGGATTTTTCATATTATGATGATACAAAATTGGATCGTACGCAGTATTATGACTTTTTAACTGAGTATTTTTCTAAAAAAAATGTCCGTTATTTTTTCCCGTTCGGTTACTTTGTTTTCGACAAAAA
>CAYRXL010000030.1:0-4257 GCA_964428295.1 uncultured Alphaproteobacteria bacterium | reverse complement strand
ATAATCCAATTACAAAAAGTAATTTTTATACTGATCATGTTTACAATTGGTACAGGAAATGTTTTTTTGAAATGTTATCTAATACAAACTCTATAACCTATAATTGTACTGGTGGCGGGATACTCTTTGGAAAGTCAATAAAGTTCATTGATTTAAAGTCTTTTTGTAATAGATATATTTAAATTATTTTATAAACTAGTTAAATGGCAAAAGTTCTTTTTATAAATCCTGTAGTGAAGGAAGAAGATAATCCTTATCACGTTCCCATGGGAATAGCCCAACTTGCTGCTATAGTAATGAAACTTAATCACCAGGTTCAAGTTTTTGATCTTAATGCTTGGAGAGTAGATGATGATAAGACAAAAGAAGTTTTAACTTCTGACAATTGGGATTTAATTGCTATAGGAGGAATTACCACTTCTTATGCTTCTATTAAAAAAATTGTGAAAATATGTAGAAAAATATTTCCAAAAATTCCAATCAGCCTTGGAGGAGGAGTGCTTACGTCCTTACCAAAAGAAGTTATGACTTGGTTGCCTGAAATTGATTTTGGATTTGTAGGCGAGTCTTACAAAACTTTACCAGAAGTTTTATCCATGATAGATGAAAAAAAATATGACTGGCATAAAATTAAGGGTTTAATTACCAGAACCTCTGACAATGGTTTGTATTTTACTCCAGCACGAGAGCTTTTACATAATCTAGATCAGTTACCCTATCCAGCTTACGATCTTTTTCCTGTAGAGGAAGTATATTTTAAAAATAGCCAAGTGCCATATTCAGAAGAGGCCATGATGGCTACTAGACGCCTTGATATAAATGCTAGCCTTGGCTGTTCTTTAATTTGCAAATTTTGTTATCACCTAGGAATTGCAGGAGACATGAGATATGAGAAAGATAAAAATGGAAAAATAAATAACGTTTCTTTTGATGAGCCGAGAAAAATTAGTCGAAATATTAGATACAACTCTCCTGAATACATAGTGAATTTGTCCAAGCATATTTACGATAAATATAAAGTTAATTTTATTTATTTATTAGACGAAAATCTAATGACCATGGATCAATATTCTGGAAGAACTTGGCTTAAAGAAATATGTAGATTATGGAAAGAAGCTGGACTAGCCCCTAAGAAAAATAAAGATGGAACTTGGACAGGCGTTTATTGGTCGGGCACTAGTCACGCAACTTTGTGTACTCAAGAAGGACTTAAAATGATGGCAGAACATGGTTGTTCACATCTAGTATATGGTTATGAACATTTTGATGACAGAATATTGAAAACTATGGGCAAAGGTTCAACCAGGAAAACAAATTTGAGAAGTTTTTTTTGGACATTAGAAGCTGGCATCAGACCCATACCAAACCAAATTATTGGATTTCCTGATGAGGATTTTGATTCCATAAGAGCTCAAATGAAAGCTTGGGATGATCTAGGAATTGTGGTTAAACCACATTTTGCTACAGCCTATCCTGGTTCAATGTGGTTTACCCAATATAGAGATAAAATAGTAAAACAGTATGAGGGACAAGCAAAAAAAAGAGGTTTAACAGATGATCTAGAGGCTTATGTATTGGATTTAGGAGATGCTAGCAAAGTATCTGGAGTTATTTCAAAAAATTTTAATGCTGTAGAACTTGTTGGACTAAGAGAAATTATGATGCATAAGCAATATGAAAAAATTAATGAGTACGAAAAAGTTTGGAGATCAAACCACAAAATTCCAGATGGGCAACCATCAACTTTAGGTAGCTAACTTTATAATTATTTTAAAGCTACATTTTTAAATATTTATGAGAAATTTATTAATTAGACCAAATTCGAATATAAAAAGCGCATTAAAACAGCTAAGCAAGGTAGGAGAAAAATGCTTGGTTGTCGTTGATAGAAAAAATAGACTTTTGGGTACACTTAGCGATGGAGATGTTAGAAAAGCCATACTAAAAGGAAAATTTCATAAAGATAAAATTAATGAATTTTATCAAAAAAGACCTATTTTTTTACAAAAAGGAAATTATTCTTTGAATCAAGCAAAGAATATATTGATAAAAAAAAGAATCGATATTATACCAGTTTTAGGAACATCAAAAAAAGTAGTTGACGTATTAACTTTTGAAAACACCTTTAAAAAAAGTAAAAACGATCAAAGATTACGCACCTATTCAAAAACCGTAGTAATTATGGCTGGCGGGAAAGGTACACGTTTAGAACCATTTACACGTATATTACCAAAACCTTTAGTACCCATAAATGAAAAGCCGGTTATAGAACATATAATCGAAAAATTTGTCAATAATAATAATAATATTAATTTTTTCATTACCCTAAATTATAAAAGTAAAATTTTAAGAGCTTTTTTTCAAGAAATGAAACCTAATTATAAACTATCTTTTATAGAAGAGCCCAAACCACTAGGAACAGCAGGAGGATTAAGTTTGTTAGATGGAAAAATAAAAAAACCTTTTTTAGTGACAAGTTGTGACACAATCATAAATATTAATTTCGATAATTTAATGCATTTTCATATTTCTAATAGAAATGATTTAACTTTAGTGGCTTCTTCAAAAGAATATATAATACCATACGGAACATGCACACTTAATAAAGGAGGTAATTTACAAAAAATTGTAGAAAAACCCAAATTAGATTTTTTTGTAAATATTGGTCTTTATGTAATTAATCCTTCTTTAATAAAGTTAATACCAAAAAACAAAGTATACGACATGCCAGATTTAATAAAACTTTCAAAAAAAAAAGAAAAAAAAGTTGGTGTATATCCTATCGACGATGAGTCCTGGATAGATGTTGGTCAATGGTCCGAGTATCGCAAGGCAATAGAAAAATTAATATGAGTATCAAAATTTTTATAACTGGAGCTACAGGTTTCATAGGTTCACACCTCGCTGAACTCTGTGTAGAGAAAGGATTCGAAGTAGTAGCTTTTGATAGATATAACCCCAATAATAATTGGGGTTGGCTTGAAGGTTCCAAATACAAGAAAGATATAAAAATAATATTAGGAGATATTCGTGATTATGATTCTGTTTTTAAATCCATGAAGGGTTGCAGTGTAGTTTTTCATTTAGCTGCTTTAATAGGTATACCATACTCCTATGTATCTCCTTTAGCTTATATAAGAACAAATATTGAGGGGACTTATAATGTAATTGAGTCTGCAAAAAATCATAATTTAGATCAAATACTAATAACATCTACTAGTGAAATTTATGGATCAGCTCAACAAATTCCAATAAATGAAAAACATCCTCATTTGGGCCAATCTCCTTATGCTGCATCAAAAATATCAGCTGATCAATTAGCTTTAAGTTATTATTTTTCTTTTGATTTACCTATTAAAATTGTTCGTCCTTTTAATACTTATGGACCCAGGCAGTCTTTGAGAGCAATAATTCCGACTATAATTTCTCAAGGACTTGAAAAGAGTAATGAAATAAAATTAGGTAATTTAGCTCCCACCAGAGATTTTTTATATGTGAGAGATACTTGCACTGCTTTTTTGGAGATCTATAAATCTAAGAAACTTTTTGGTCAAACAGTTAATGTTGGAGTTAATTCAGAAATATCCATGAAAGATCTTGCAAACAAAATAATAAAAATTATGAATTTAAAAGCATCAATAAAAGAAGACCCAAAAAGAATTAGGCCTGCAAAAAGTGAAGTTGATCGCTTATGTTGTGACAATAAAAAAATTTTAGCAGAAACATCATGGAGTCCTTCTTATAATTTAGAAAAGGGTTTGCAAGAAACGATAAGTTGGTTTGAGAAATTTTACAATTCATATAAATCAAACATATATCATATTTAAATTTTAAAATTGATGTCAGTTTTGTGTACAATTTGTGCTAGGGGTGGATCTAAAAGATTTCCTAACAAGGCGCTTAGATTATTAAATGGTAAATCTTTAATATCATATACAATAAAGCAGGCCTTAGATTCTAAAGTTTTTGCCCATGTAGTGGTGTCTACAGATTCTAAGCTTATAGCAGATCAAGCAAAAACATTAGGAGCAGAATCATGGTTTTTACGGCCAAAAGAATTTTCTAAGGACAATTCGAATAAACTAGATGCCATTCGACATGCTTTGTTAGAAACAGAAAGACTTTATAAAAAGAAATTTGATACAATTGTGGATTTGGATATTACATCCCCCCTAAGAAAAGGTGATGATATTAAAAATGCTTTAAAACATTTTAAAGATACAGATGCGGACAATCTTATAACGGCATGTTTGTCTA
>CAYRXL010000029.1:11068-16239 GCA_964428295.1 uncultured Alphaproteobacteria bacterium | reverse complement strand
ATGTGGAATTAGGTAAGATTAAGTACTTGGGTTTGTCTAATGAGACACCTTGGGGAGTTATGCAATTTATAAACTTATCAGAAACTTTGGGTTTTCCTAGGGTTGTTTCAATACAAAACCCATACAACCTTTTAAATAGATCTTTTGAAGTGGGATTATCAGAAATTTCTGTTAGAGAGAAAGTAGGCTTACTTGCATACTCACCTTTAGCATTTGGAGTGTTATCTGGAAAATATTCAAATAATGGAAGACCAGAAAAAGCTAGAATTAGTCTTTTCCCAAGGTTTAAAAGTTATTTAGGTGTAAATTCAGAAAAAGCAGTAGAAGAATATATTTCTCTATCCGCTAGATACAATATTGATCCTTGTCACCTCGCTTTGTCCTATGTCACATCTAGAGACTTTGTAACTTCAAATATTATAGGTGCTACAACGCTGCAACAACTTGAAGTAAACATAAATAGTATTTCTTGTATGCTTTCAGAGGAGATAATAAAAGAAATAGAAAAAATTCATAATAAATATACCTTTCCTTGTCCTTGAAATAATAAATAATTTATTATACAGATTAATGTTTTATACATTGGTTAGTCCTCGTAGCTCAGTAGGATAGAGCACCGGATTCCTAATCCGGGGGTCGCAAGTTCGAATCTTGCCGGGGACACGCCCTTTAAAAGAAATAATAGATATAGTAATATAACAGATATTAGAATTATTATAAGTAAGTTATAGATTTTGATTTAGCTAAGTATTATCTGAGGTGTTTAGATGACCGGTATTGTAGAAAAAGAAAAACTTTCATATTTTGGTTTTGTTGCTGGATTTTTATTATTATTTCTAACGTTATATTTTGAAGCACCTAATGGGTTGTCTGATAAGGGATGGATTACTGCAGGAATAGCCATGTTAATGGCTTGTTGGTGGATTACTGAAGCTATTCCAATACCTGCAACAGGATTAATTCCTTTAGTTCTCTTTCCTTTATTGGGAATAGCTGATATAAAGACTGCTTCAGCGCCGTTTGCACATCCTATTAATCTGCTATTTTTGGGTGGTTTTATCATAGCTACTTCTATGGAAAAATGGGGTTTACATAAGAGGATAGCTTTGAATTTAGTTGCACTTGTAGGTACGGGACCGCGGAGTATAGTTGCAGGATTTATGATTTCTACTGCGTCTTTGAGTATGTGGGTTAGTAATACGGCAAGTAGTATAATGATGCTCCCTATAGCTCTGTCTGTAATAAAGTTATTTGAAAGGGGATCCAGAGCAACAAATGATAAAAAAGAAAAAGACTTTGCAAAGGCATTGATGTTGTCCATTGCTTATTCAGCATCTATAGGTGGCATGGCTACTTTAATAGGAACTCCTCCAAATTTAGTATTGGCTGGAGTTCTTAACGGAACTTATGGGTTTGAAATTGGTTTTGCGGAGTGGATGATGATTGGGCTTCCTATAGTTCTGATACTTTTACCTATAACTTGGATTGTTTTGGTAAGAGTTTCCTATAGGATACCAATCAAGGGTCCTGCTAACCTTACCAATACTATTGATTCTTCATTGAAGAGCTTGGGAAGAATGTCTCAAGCAGAGCTAACGGTGGCAATAGTTTTCGCACTAGTTGCTGTGATGTGGATAATAAGACGGAATCTTGTTATTTGGTTTCCCAATATAGGAATTAACGATACAACAATAGCAGTTATAGGAGCATTAGTGTTATTTATAATTCCCTCTGGAAAGGGTGGAAGAGTTTGTGACTGGAATACTGCAACAAAGATTCCTTGGGGGGTATTGTTTTTAGTTGGAGGAGGATTGAGTCTTTCTAATGCTTTCAAAAGTTCTGGATTGGCACAATGGATTGGTTCTCATACGACAATTTTAGGTGGTTTAGAAATATTAATTATTATATTAGCTGTAGTAGCTTTGATAGTGTTTCTGACAGAACTTAATTCCAATACTGCTACCACAGCAACTTTCGTTCCAATTTTAGCAGCCGTTGCTATAGGAATAAATGAAAACCCACTTTTGTTAATTATTCCTGCCACTTTAGCTGCTAGTTGTGCATTTATGTTCCCTAACGCGACTCCTCCCAATGCAGTTGTTTTTGGAAGTGGACATTTAAGTATCGCGAACATGATTAAAACTGGTATAATACTTAATTTAATTGCAATAATTATAGTAACTTGTAGTTCTTATGTATTGCTAAATTTAGTATTTAATGTTCAACCTGGAAATATTCCAAATTGGGCAATAGAAGTCAAACAACTATCTAATTTACTGAGATAAATAAGATCTGAGAATTACTTATGACATTAAAAATCAATATTGGGATTCTAGTATTTGATGAAGTTGAAATACTAGACTTTGCTGGTCCGTATGAAGTTTTTTCAAGAACTAGATTAAAAAAAGGATTGCTAAGCAGAAGGAATGAAAAAACTTTACCTTTTAATATATTTACTATATCTGTCGAAAAAAAACAGATTAAAACTACTGGAGGACTAATAATAAATACTAGTTATAATATTAATAACTGTCCTAAAATGAACGTATTATTAATTCCAGGAGGTATGGGAACCCGAAGGCTATTGGAAAATAAAAACATACTATCATGGATAGATAATAAAAAGGGAATTGATTTAATATGTGCAGTTTGTACAGGTGCTCTTCTTCTTGCTAAAATAGGTTTGCTTGAAAACAGGAAAGCCACTTCTCATTGGGGAGCTCTTGGCTTGCTTAAGAAACTGAGTCCTTCAACTCAGATTCTTAATAATAGGAGATATGTTTATGATGGAGTTTTTACTTCCGGTGGAGTTTCTGCAGGTATAGATATGTCGCTAAAAATTGTTGAAAAATATTTTGGTGCAGAAGTAGCTTTAGATACTGCACATTATATCGAATATCCATGGGAAGGAAAATAATAAAACTCTTTTTCATTTCTCAACACTATTGAATGGAACAACCTACTTCATTATATATACGTTTTTGTAAAATTAAACTTTTTATTGCTATATCGTAGCTATTTGTTTTAATTTGTTCCTTGTCCATATTTTCTATCTGTTTATTTATCAATTTAATCTCTTGTTTTGTTTTTGTGCATATATCATCAACCATATTAAATTCAATCGGCCCACTCAGTAAAATATTATTTATATTTAGGACAAAGACTAATATCAGTGTATTTCTTAATAACTTCAGTATTCTCTCCTTTTAAATATGTGTTATTAGTTAGGTCGTTATAAAGGTATATAAATATTAAAAATAAATAATTGATTTTCTTATAGTTAAAATTAACATATTAATTATGAGTTTTATTGTTAATTTTCAAGTAATAATTAATTTGTACGATAGTGAGAAAACTATTATAAAAAGATCAACGTACAGTATATCGCAGAAAGAAGCCGAGCAATATAGGATCAAGAATATTAAGGAGGTATATGATTGGTTCAGACATTTTTTTAGAAATAATTCTTTAGATTTATTTATTGATAGCGATGGAATAGAAGATAAAGAGTTTAAAGTGGTACTTAAAATAGGAAGAGTAACTAATTCTGATACTGGAGAATTTTTAACTTATTAAATTCAGGAGCAAAAAATGACAACACCTATTACTCATGAAATTCGGAATAATATAGGAATTATTAAAATTAATAATCCTCCTGTAAATGCTTTGTCTCATTCAGTTAGATTAGGATTGGTGGATTCTTTACAGAAAATTAGTGATGAACCGAATGTAGAAGCGATAATTCTTATAGGGGAAGGAAGAACTTTTATTGCTGGTGCGGATATATCGGAGTTTGGAAAACCCATGAATGAACCAGATTTAAATACAGTGATATTTAAATATGAAAACTCATCAAAACCAATAATTGCAGCTCTTCACGGAACTCCTTTTGGTGGAGGGTTAGAAGTTTCTATGGGTTGTCATTACAGAATAGCTCTTTTTAGTACTTTGGTTGGGTTGCCAGAGGTAAAATTGGTGCTTCTTCCTGGTGCTGGAGGGACTCAGAGACTACCGAGACTGGTAGGTCCTGAAAAAGCGCTAAATATGGTAACTACTGGGAATCCCATTAGAGCAAAGGAAGCTTTGTCTTTTGGTTTAGTAGATAAGGTTGTTGACGATGATTTATTAGATAGGGCATTAACATTTGCTGAAGAAAAATCAAAACTAGGAAACCATCCGAGATCTAGAGATATAGAGGATAAAATATCAAATGTTGATATGAATATTTTTAAAAAAGCAGAAGACATTATTTTAAAAAAAATGAGGGGTAGAAAGTCCCCCTTAAGAGCTTTGAAATCTGTTGAGTTATCTATAAATCTACCTTTTGATGAAGGGCTAAAAAAAGAAAGAGAACTTTTTAAGGAATGTCATGATTCAGAAGAAAGTTCCTCTTTAATTCATATGTTTTTTTCTGAAAGAGGAGCATCTAAAATACCTGATATTCCAAAAGATATAGGATTGAGAGAAATTAAATCTGCTGCTGTAATTGGTTGTGGAACCATGGGCGGAGGAATTGCTATGAATTTTGCCAATATAGGTATGCCTGTTAAAATAATTGAGAATAGCTCTGAAGCATTAGAAAAAGGAATGAGTATTATTAAATCCAATTACCAATCTACACTTGCAAAAGGAAGATTGTCAAAAAAGGATATGGAAAAAAGAATTTCATTAATTTCAGGTAATACTGATTTGGAAAGTATAAAAGATGCAGATGTAATAATCGAAGCAGTATTTGAGGAAATGGAACTTAAAAAAAATCTCTTTTCTAAATTAGATAAAATAGCTAAGAGCAACGCAATTTTAGCAAGCAATACATCTACTTTAGATATCGATGAAATTGCAAGTGTTACGTCAAGGCCGGAAGATGTTATAGGGACCCATTTTTTTAGTCCGGCAAATGTAATGAAATTATTAGAGTTGGTAAGAGGAGACAAAACTTCAAAAGAAGTAATAGCGACTACAATGAGATTAGCTAAAACTATAAATAAAGTTCCTGTTTTAGCAGGAAATTGTGATGGATTTATTGGGAATAGGATGTTCCATCAATATATTCGACAGGCTCATGCGTTAGCAGAAGAAGGAGCGAGTATTGTTGATATAGATAGAGTTATTTATGATTTTGGATGGGCTATGGGCCCCTTTGCAGTGAACGATTTAGCTGGAATCGATGT
>CAYRXL010000029.1:0-11058 GCA_964428295.1 uncultured Alphaproteobacteria bacterium | reverse complement strand
ACAATCAGAAAGAGGCATAATAAGGAAGGAAAGTATGATAATGAAAGATATACCTCTTCGGTTGCTGACCAGCTTTGTGAAAAAGGTAGATTCGGACAGAAAACTGGTAGAGGGTTTTACATATACGGGGAAAAAACTAGAAAAAGAACACCTGATGCTGAGGTTGATGAGATGTTTAAAAGAGTAGCAGCAGAAAAAGGAATAGAAAGGCGTAAAATTACTGACGATGAAATATTAAAAAGACTTAGTTGGTCATTGGTTAATACTGGATGTATGATATTAGAGGAAGGTTTTGCAATTAGAGCTTCAGATATAGATGTCACATATATATATGGTTATGGATACCCATCTTGGAGAGGAGGTCCAATGAAGTATGCCGAACATATTGGACTTGACAAGGTGCTAAAAGATATAGAACAAATTAGCAGTGCTGGGGAAGTTCTGTGGCCAAAAACGCTATTGTTAGAAAAATTGGCATATGAATCAGGCTCATTCTCGCAACTTAAACCCAAAACTAGAAATTGAGAGGAAAAAAAATGAGAGAAGCTGTTATAGTATCAACCGCCAGAACACCAATAGGAAAGGCCTATAGGGGGGCTTTTAACAAAACACATGGTGCTAAATTGGCAGGGCACGCTATTGAAAAAGCTGTTGAAAGATCAAAAATTGAACCATCTACTATAGAAGATTGTCTAATGGGTTGTGCTATGCCTGAAGGTGCTACTGGGCAAAATATAGCGAGACAAGCTGCAATAAGGGCTGGATTGCCTGTTACAACTGCTGGGGCAACTATCAATAGATTTTGTTCTTCAGGAATGCAATCTATAGCAATGGCTGCTCAGAGAGTTATTGTTGATGGGGTTGAATCAATTGTAGCTGGAGGTTTGGAATCTATAAGTTTAGTGCAAAATGATAATCAAAATAAATTTATGATTCAAGAAGAATGGATTAATACAAATAAACCAGAACTATATTTTAGTATGATTGAAACTGCAGAAGTTGTTGCTAAGCGATATAATATTTCTAGAGAGAGACAGGATGAATATGGATTGCAGAGTCAAAAAAGGATGGCTAATGCCCAACAAATGGGTTACTTAAACGATGAGATAGCTCCACTCAGTTCAGTAAAAATGGTTAAAGATAAAGAAACTGGTGAGATTAGTGAGGAAAAAGTTAAATTGGAGAGAGATGAAGGAAATAGACCTTCCACTACACTTGAAGGATTATCTGCGCTAGAACCAGTAATGGGAAAAGAGGCATCAATAACTGCGGGTAATGCTAGTCAATTATCTGATGGAGCTTCTGCATGCGTAATAATGGATTCTAAATTAGCAGAAAGAAGAAATTTGGAACCATTGGGAATTTTTAGAAGCTTATCTGTTTCTGGATTAGAGCCAGATGAAATGGGCATTGGACCCATATATGCGGTTCCTAAATTATTGGAGAAAAATAATTTGTCTATGGATGATATAGATTTATGGGAACTAAATGAAGCTTTTGCTGTTCAAGTTATCTATTGTAGAGATAAGCTAGGGATACCAAATGAAATTTTAAATGTAAATGGAGGTTCTATTGCTATAGGGCATCCCTATGGAATGTCAGGATCTAGATTGGTAGGGCATGCGCTGATAGAAGGAAAGAGAAGAAATGCCAAGCATGTAGTTGTAACTATGTGCATAGGTGGGGGGCAAGGAGCAGCAGGACTGTTTGAAGTTAATTAGCAAATAATAATAACAATAGTAACTCTATATTATATAGAATTTAAGAAAAGTAGGAGCTTCGAAAGTGTTCTATAAAATATAGAATATTTATTTTAAAAAAGGCACAAATAATGTATATAGCTTTTAATCATTCCTCCTACTAATTAAAGAGGGATAAGCTTATCCCTCTTTAATTCTCTTTAAATATCGGTAGATTGTATCAGTTAAAATTATATTAAAGGTACTAAATTGAGAATTATTAAACATGAAACATTACATTGTAATGCTGGTTGGAGAGATTTCTCTTTTTTAAAGATATATACAAATGAAGGAGTCACTGGAATATCAGAATATAATGAATGTTATGGAAGTATGGGATTAAGTAATGTTATTAGGAATTTGATGGCAAATATTATTAGCATGGACCCAATACAAAATGAGAAGATTCATCAACTTTTATACGCAATAACTAGACAAGTGGCAGGGGGAATAACTCAACAAGCGATTGCTGCTATAGAAAATGCAATATTAGATATAAAAGGAAAAATAATGAATGTTCCTGTTCATACTCTTCTTGGAGGTACAATAAGAAATAAACTGAAGTTGTATTGGTCACATTGCGGTACTTATAGAATATCTAGTGAATATTCTGAAATTATGAAAAAATCACAAATCAAGAGTTTAGAAAATCTAGTAGAGCTAGGTAAAGAAGTTAGTAATAAAGGATTTAAGGCATTAAAAACCAATATATTTAATTTTAATGAAGAATCAATTTTGCAAATGCAAGGATTTGGGAGGGTAGAGGGATGGCCAGAATTAAATGTAAGCACTGCTACAATAGATTCACTGATTAAGCAAATACTTGCCCTTAGGGAAGGAGCAGGAAAAGATGTTGAAATTCATCTAGATCTAAACTTTAATTTTAAAATAGAAGGCTATCTAAAAATAGTTAGAGCTTTAGATCACCTTAGTTTGGCTTGGTAGGAAATAGATTTGTATGACCCTAAGGGGTTAAGAAAAATAAGAGACAGTGTTAATACTCCCATAGCTTCTTGTGAGTCACTTTTTGGATTGAGAGAATTCAGGCCATTTTTTGAACAAGCATCTATGGATATTGCTATAATAGATATACCATGGAATGGTATATGGCTAGGAATGAAAATCGCAGCTTTGGCTGAAGCTTATGAAATTAATGTAGCACCTCATAATTTTTATGGAAATTTATCTACATTGATGAGTGCACATTTTTGTGCATCGATACCAAACTTTCGAATAATGGAAATTGACCCTGATGATGTTCCTTGGAAAAATGACATATTAACTTGGAAACCTGTAATTACAGATGGTCATCTACTCGTACCCAATAGTCCAGGTTGGGGCGCAGAGCTTAACGAAGATATAATTAAAGCTTATCCTCCCAAGTTTATAAAAGATTTGGATTAAAAGATAACTATTTTCCTATTTTTTTTATAGAATCGTATATTTTTCTTAATGCTTTATCAAAAGATTTAAATTCATCATTAACTAGTAATATTTTTTGATTGTTTATGTTAGTACCTCTTCTTGCCTCGTATAACTTTAAACTTAGTACTGGGTTATTATTTTCCTCATAAATTACTCCATTAAGAATAAATGAAGCGTTAGATTCGGTAGCTATTAGCATAACCTCAGGGGGATTCAAGTTTTCAGATCCTTTTGGAACTATTACAATTTCAATTGTTTTATTGTCTGTTAAATTATCAATAGTATGTTGCAGTAGTTCGTTTGTATAATCAACTTTGATATTGCTACTATCTTGATTATCAAATTTCATTACAGCTATTATTATTTTATCGGTATCGATAGCAGGTTTGCTAGTACCAGATTGTTCATCAGTTTTAAAAGTTTCCAAAACACTACTCGAACTATCTTGTATATAATTGTCTGTATTTGTGGATAAAAAGTTTTTAGAAAAGTATAATGCTATCAGTATTAAAGTTATAAGTAATAGAAGAATATAGAATATGTTTTTACTTAGTAAGTTAGTGAACACATTAGATCTTTCCGAAGTTTCTTTCCTAGAAGTATCAGTAGAAAAAACTTTAATTTTATTTGCGATATTTTTTAGTTTTTTTTCTCCTAAAGGATAAAAGTTAATATCAACCTTATTATGTACTTCTTGATAAACTTTTTCAGAAATGCAGATTTGTTCTGGTTTTGATATAGACTCAAGTCTAGATGCAATATTAACATTATCTCCAAATAAGTTGTTACCTTCTATCATTACATCTCCAAGATTGATTCCCACCCTAAATAATATTGGATTTGGAGTTTTGTTATTATTGTTTTGTTCCTTGAGTAAGTTTTGAAAGTTAAATGCAGATTCTACAGCTTCTACAGGGCTAGCAAATTCAGCCATAACTGAATCTCCCGCGGTATTAAATATTCTACCATTGTTATTCTTTATTACTTTATCAATGACCTTTCTGGACTCTTTAAGATTTTTTAATGTAAGTTTTTCGTTTGACTCCATTAATTTGCTATATCCTACAACATCTGCTGCAAGTATAACGGCCATTTTTCTTGAGGGACTATTTACATCTTTACTATCATCTGACATACATTATATCTTTCCATTTGTAACTAGAGAGATAATGAAGTTTTTAATAAAAACATTCAAGAATAAATTCTAAGAATAATTATTACACAATGGTCTTAAATTATACAATATGTTTAATAAGAAAAGAGCTTGATAAGAATCGTACTTTATAAACCACAAATCCCTCCTAATACGGGAAACATAATTAGGTTATGTTCCAACACAGGATTTGAATTGCATATAGTTGGCCCGATAGGTTTTAGCTTAGACAACAAATTACTAAAGAGAGCAGGGTTAGATTATCATTTAAATACAAATAAAATAAAATTATACAAGAATTTTGAAGATTGTATTAGGTGCATAGGGATAGATAAATTTTTAGTAATAACCAAGTATGGCAAAGTGCAATATGATAAAGTTAAGTATGATATAAACTCAGCATTGCTTTTTGGGTCAGAAACAAGAGGCTTGCCAATGGAAGTAGCAAAACTATTTGATAGCGAAAAAAAAATTTATATACCTATGAAATCTGGAAACCGAAGTTTAAACTTAAGTAATTCAGTAGCGATAGTAGCATATGAAGCCTGGAAGCAAGTTCAATATATTGGAATTTAATATAAAAATAAAAATGTGGTTATTAAGATAGTTTGATATATAATGTTTGAAGTTAAAATGAACTGGGTGCACATAAACATAAAATAAAAAGGTGGAGGATATGAAGAAAATAATATGCATTATATTGCTAATAACTTTTAGCATAATAGCTTGTTCGGAACAGGATACATCGAAAATAGATAGTGGAGAAGAGATAGTTGATAAGAAGGTTAAATGGAAAATGGCTAGCACTTTTCCTAGTTCTTTGGCTCAAATAGGAACCTTAGGTGTAAGACTGCAAAATCAACTAGATGTAGTGTCAGGTGGAAACATTAAGGTTAAATTCTATGAACCTGGCGCACTAGTACCTGCATTGGAGATTTTTGATGCAGTTTCTACAGGAGCTATTGATTCTGGTTGGTCTACACCGGGTTATTGGGCAGGTAAAATTCCTGCTATGCCATTGTTTTCTGCAGTACCTTTTGGACCTTCTGCTGGAGAATATATGGCGTGGATGTATCATGCAGGTGGGCTTGAGCTTTTTCAAGAAATTTATGCTAGGCACAATATTAAAGGAATGTTTTGTGGGATCATTCCTCCTGAAGCTTCTGGCTGGTTTAGAAAAGAAATAAAATCAGTTGATGAATTAAAAGGGCTTAAAATGCGATTCTTTGGATTAGGAGCTCAAGTTATGGAAAAAATTGGCGTTTCTACTCAGTTAATAGCTGGTGGTGATATTTTCCCTGCTTTAGAATTAGGTTCTATTGATGCTACTGAGTTTTCTATGCCTGCTATTGACTTGGAATTAGGGTTTTATCAAGTAGCTAAACATTATTATTTTCCTGGTTGGCATCAGCAATCTACATTTATGGAGTTTATTGTAAATATGGATAAATGGAATTCTCTTTCTTCAAAACAGAAATCTCAGATTGAAACTGTTTGCGGAGATAATATGAGACATTCTATTGCAGAGGGTGAGGCCATACAAATTGCAGCTATTGAAACTCTTAAAGAAAAAGGAGTGGAGATTCACAGATGGGATAAAGAAGCACTTAGTGTTTTTGAAAAAGCTTGGAATGAAGTGGCAGAAGAAGCTTCTGAAAAAGATGAAGATTTTAAGAAAGTTTGGGAATCTTTGAATAGTTTTAGAGAAAAGTATAAGATTTGGAAGTCATTAGGTTATTTATAAATTATTAGTTTGATACAGGATAATTTTGATCCAAACAAGTTACGAATGAATTTACTAAGAAATAAGTAATTTCATGTGTTAATCTGCTTTTGGGGAATTTATGAGCAAAGATCTCTCTTTGGAATTGTCAAGAGTTGTATGGAAAAACAAGGAGGAAGATTTTAATGACTACTTGGTTATTTACTAAAGCTAATTCATACTGCTCTTGTTGATGTTTCTGGTTTATGTAGTTTTTAGCATTCGTCGAAGGTATTGGTTTTTGTAGTAATTTTGGTATCCGGTTTACTGTGTAACTTTGTGTTAAATATTGAGTATGATGCAATTCCATGCTGGATAAATAATAAATATGAATATTAGGAGATAAAGATGCATTATAAAACTATTAAAGTTGATACAAATAATAAAGTACAAACTATTACCTTAAATAGGCCAGATAAATTAAATGCTTGGACTCAAGAAATGACGAATGAAATTAGAGCTAACATGGAAATTATTAAAGACGATAACGATATAAGAGTTGTTGTTATTACGGGGGAAGGACGGGGGTTTTGTGCTGGAGCAGATATGGATTCTTTAAATTCTTTAGATTTAAATGAAAGAGTAAAAGCTAGAAAAAGCACACCTTATAAATCATTTGATAAAGAATGGCCATTGGATTTTCAAAGAGCCCAAACTTGGTTTCCTAGCTTTCCGAAGCCTATAATAGCTGCTATAAATGGCCCAACTGCCGGTATAGGACTTATAATGGCGATGTGGTGCGATATTAGGTATGCAGCTAAGTCTTCATTTTTTTCTACAGCATTTAGTAGAAGAGGCCTTATAGCTGAACATGGTTTAAGTTGGTTGTTACCTCGTTTGGTAGGAATGGGTCATGCTTTAGATATGACTTTAAGTGCGAGGAGAATTTCTGCCGAAGAAGCTGAGAAGATTGGTTTTGTAAATAAAGTTTATGATGATGAGGTGTTTTTGACGGAAGTCCATAAATATGCTGAAGTTTTGGCAAATGAAGTGTCTCCTAGATCCATGAAAATTATGAAAAAGCAATTATGGCAAGCTTTACTAAAAGGACTTGATGATGCAGTAGATATTGCAGATAGTGAAATGCTAAAAAGTTTTTCATCTTATGATTTTCAAGAGGGAGTGGCTCATTTTATAGAAAAAAGGGAGCCTAAATTTACCGGGAAATAATTATGCAAGAATTTAAGAATGAATTATTCTTTTTCATGTTATTGTTATATATCGCTTAAATTATTTATTAAATGACGGGTTAATAAGTTTTATTCTATTTTGAAAATCTTTGTATGTTATTAAAACCTCGATCAATAATGAATACAAGACTGTAGAAATTAAAGTATTGGTAAAAAATGGTAGAGCTAAATAATAACAAGTTATAACTCCTGAAATGCTATATCCGTATTGACCGTTAATCCAGACGCCAAAGTTTGAAATTATAAAAAAAATGATAGCACCCAGTAGACTTCCACTCATTCTGGATAGTGTTCCAATAAAATTTTTACCAATTAATCCTATGATAAAAGTACTACACCATGTCCAAAATACGAAAGGATGAAATCCAATTAGTAGGTCTGAAATTATAAATGCAATCAAAACTAAAAATATATATTTTCTTCCAAATAAAAGGGGAATATAAAAAGAAATTGCTATTAATGAAGTAAAATTGGGTGGATGTGGAATAAGCCTTGTAATTAGTATAGATGCAATGCTTATTAAGAAAACATAAAAACCAAATCTCATAACATCTTCCTATTGTTTGTTATTCAATATAGACTAACAGGAAATTAAAATAAATAATATTAATTTTTCTATTATAGGATTTGTCTCACTCCAAGATAAAATGATCTTAGAGGGTTCGCATAGCCTCTGTTATTTTCATTTTTTCTATTGAGTAGATTTTCTAGTTTCAAAAATAATAAAGTCCTATCTTTGATGTTGTAATTTAATCTGGAATTTAACAATTTAAAAAATGGTAGTTCTTTATAAGAAGTATCTAGTGCTTTGTTTTGATAATGACTATTTAAATTTAAGTGTAAATTTTTATTGAATTCATATCCTATAGATGTGATAAATTTGTTCTTTGGTACTAACTTTAAACGATTTCCATCGCTGTCTTTTCCATTTGTTTTACTATATGAAACAATTAACATTGTATTATCATTAATAAAACTATCAAGTTTTGCAGAATAACCTTTTATATTTGTTTCTCCTGTAGTGTTCAGATATCCGTTAGAAATAAATTCTATTTTGTCTTCTACTTTATTAGTAAAGATATTTAAGCTAAGGTTAGTGTAAGTTTTTGGAACTCTATATTCTATACTGCTATCAAGTGAAATGGATTTTTCTGGTTCTAAATTTTTATTTCCATAAGATTTTGAAAACAATTCATACATCCCTGGGCTTCTGTAACCAGTTCCTACGCTAGATCTTATTTTTAAATATTTTGAAAATTCTACTAAACTTTGTAATCTAAATGTATCAAAATTTTCGTAATAACTATCGAATTCTCTTCGACTAGAAATATCTACACCTATTTTTTTTATAGGCCTTATTCTAAATTCATTGTAGATTGAATAAACTTCTTTATTTGCTATTTCTCCTGCTATATCTGCATCTAATTTAACATATTCAGAACCTGCTAAAAATGATATACTTTCGCTAAATGATTTGTTAAATGTGTACTCAATTCTTTTTCTTTGGCTGTCATACTCATAAGTGTTAGAGGTTCTATTTATTCTAGTGGAGTATGAAGGTTGAAGGATTAACTTGTGATTTGAGTTGTTTTTTCTGTAGGTTACTCCTATTAAACCTGATGTTTGTTTGTCATATCTTACATGAGTGTCTGTATCACTAGGAGTAGAATATATGTCATCATATTCATTCCCGTGATAAGTGTGTCTGGAAACCAGGTTTAATTTAAGATCTTCATTAATTTTGTAATTAATTAAAATATTTAGGCTGTATAAATCATATCCATCATTTTCTAGAATGTTTTGACCATCATCTGTTAAAGAAGAAAATCCATGGCTTTTTTCTCCTATAATTTCTGAAGATAAACTAATGTTTTCGTTTAAGTATTTTATTGCATTTCCTACTTTTAAAGTTCCAAATGAACCAATTTCAGCATAATAATCATTTTGCAATCCTCTTTTTTTTGCTTTTTTAGTGTTTAGAGAGACCACTCCTCCTACTGCGTTACTTCCATAAAGGGTTCCCTGAGATCCATTTAATATTTCTACTGTTTCAATATTGTTAATTGTTATGAAGTCTATATATGTGGGTTCTTCTTGCGCTGATGTTATGTCAGATATATCCATTCCATCAATAAATACTTTTATATATTTTCTTGCTAAACCTCTATTGAAGTAGCTTGGATCTGATCCCTTGCTTCCCTTGTTAGCTATATTAAAGTCACTATGCTCTTGGAGTAATTGTGAAACATTCGATGATATAGACTTATTTATGTCGTCTTCATCGATCAATATAACTGATGAACGTATTTTATCTAGTTTAGTAGTAGTTTTGTTAGGGGTTACTACTATTTTAGATATTATTTCATGATTTGCCAGACAGCTTATTAAGCTAAATATATAGAGGGTTTTAATGAATAAAAATGTTTTTAAGAAAGAATGTATCATAAGATTTTCATCAAAGACTAACTTTTAATAACCACATTAAAGGTATGGTTAGATATTGTTGGTCGATGACGAATACTCGCGCACTACCACTACTCCCGATGATAAAGCTCCGACCTTATATGGCAGGTTTCCTGGCTTGTGTTTTATGCTAACTTTCCTTCCCAAGTATTTAGGAACACTCAGTGGATTAAAGTTTACTTTACACATACAGTTGCGGGTACAGCCTAGGAATATCTTAACCTAGTTCCCTATTATTTCTAATTTTACTTAGAACACCATATAATGAATCCATAGTAGTATTTATCAGAATATCTTTCAACAGATATATTATTATTTGGCTCCAGATATTATTTTTATATGATCAACCATTGCCATCATTCCTACTTGTCTTCTAGCTGATAGGCCTGCACCTAAACCAAGATCATTTACAAGGTTATGTTTAAGATTTCTAATTTCATCTACTGTGTATCCTGAGAGTGATTCTGTAATAATCTTTACTAATCCTTTAACGATCATGGCATCACTATCACCGTAAAAGTAAAATTTATTATTTTTTTTATTCTTTATAATCCACACTTGAGCAAGGCAACCATTCATCTTATTAGATTCTATCTTTTCTGATTTTTGAAGAGAACCTGACATTTTTCCTATTTCTATAAGGTACTCAAACTGCCCTTCTTCACCTTCTAGCTCATATATAGATTTCAAATTTTTACTATGATCTTTTATTTTTTCTAACATAATTTATTTAAAGGATAGAATTATTATATATTAATTGATTAAAATGTTTTAATTAAGTTTATATACAATTAAAATAGAAAATTCATTTTTTATTTCAAGAACATGACTTTTTTCAAATGGAGAGTTCTTTCTTACTGCTTCAATTGCAGCTTCTACAAGTCTTTTGGGGGCATCAGTTTTAGATCCAGTTTTTATATCTATCAGCGTTCCGTTTGCTGATAATTTAAATATTAGTTCTACTGTTCCTTGTTCTTTTTTTTTTAAAGATCTTTTGGGATATCGCTTAGTTGCGTATATTTGTATTTTATTTCTGAGCAAATTTTTGTAAGTGTTTATGTCTTCACTTTGATTCTTTGTCTTTTCTAAAGATTCGGCCTTTGTCGGGTTGTTAGATGAATCTTTGGTTTGATATGTTGGGTCTGCTTCTGGAAAAGATGTCTTGGTTTCTATTGTTTTTTCTTTTTTAATGACTGGTTCAATGACTTCTTTTATTTCAACTTTTTTTTCTTTTTTAATGACTGGTTCAATGACTTCTTTTATTTCAAGTTTTTTTTCTTTTTTAATGACTGGTTCAATGACTTCTTTTATTTCAACTTTTTTTTC
>CAYRXL010000028.1:15204-16410 GCA_964428295.1 uncultured Alphaproteobacteria bacterium | reverse complement strand
AATGCTTTTTGCTATTGGTTTTATTTTTCTGTTTACTTTAGGTGGCGTAACTGGTGTGGTCTTAGCTAATGCTGGAGTTGATGTTTCTTTACATGATACTTATTACGTTGTAGCTCACTTCCATTATGTTTTATCTTTAGGTGCAGTTTTTGGCCTGTTTTCAGGATTTTACTATTGGTTTGGAAAAATATCCGGTAGGCAGTATGCAGAATGGATGGGAAAAGTTCATTTTTGGCTTATGTTTATAGGTGTGAATTTAACATTTTTCCCAATGCATTTTCTAGGATTGCAAGGTATGCCTAGGAGGTATGCAGATTATCCTGATGCATATAGTGGTTGGAATGCAGTTGCTACCTATGGGTCCTATATTTCAGCTTTTGCAGTATTATGGTTTATTGTGGTTCTTTTTAGAACTCTATACTTTGGTGAAAAATGTGCTGATAATCCCTGGGGAGGAGACCCAGATACACTTGAATGGAAGACTTCTTCTCCTCCACCTTTTCATACTTATGATGAATTACCAATTATAGAAAAAGAAAAACAGTAGTTTTGTAAATAGTAAGTTAATGAGTTTTTTATACTAAACTTAGGGAGGATTGTTATTCAGAAAGTTTCTATAGATAAAAGCTTTGTTGCTATGGACTCGTCTGTATCTGATTACTTAGAACTGCTTAAACCTAGAGTTATGTCACTGGCTATTTTTACAGCCTTTGTAGGGCAAATGATGGCTGGAAACCAATGTCATCCTCTCTTAATTATAATTTCACTGTCAGCTATTGCATTGGGAGCTGGGGCAGCAGGATGCATAAATATGTGGTATGACAGAGATATAGATGCCAGAATGCATAGGACTAAAAACAGACCGATACCTTCAGGAAGGGTTGATCCTGATGAGGCATTAGGATTAGGAATTACTTTATCTATTTTATCGATAGTCTTATTAAGTCTGGCTTCAAATATTTTAGCGGGAATTCTTCTCGCCTCTTCTATAATTTTCTATATATTTGTATACACAATATGGCTTAAGAGAAAAACTCATTACAATATAGTAATAGGAGGTGCTGCTGGTGCACTACCACCTTTAATAGGGTGGGCTTCAGTAAATGGAAGTATTGGGTTGCTACCAGTTTTGATGTTTTTAATTATTTTTTTCTGGACACCGCCTCATTTTTGGGCACTTTCTCTTTATAGATCGAAAGATTATAA
>CAYRXL010000028.1:1605-15194 GCA_964428295.1 uncultured Alphaproteobacteria bacterium | reverse complement strand
TTAACATGTGGTGTAGAGGCTACAAAAAGACAAATAGTATTTTATAGCCTTATACTTTATTTGTTTTCACTTTTACCGTATCTTCTTGGGCTTTTAGGTAGTATTTATATGCTATCATCTCTAGTTCTTGGTTTTTTCTTTGTATTCTTTTCCTATGGGCTTTCTAAGAATACAGATAGATCGTCTAAGAATTTGTTTGCATATTCAATAATTTATCTTTTTTTGCTTTTTGTTTCTATTCTTTTAGATAAAATTATACCTATGAATTTCTGATGTAGAATGTTCCAATATGAAAAATTACTATAATGACTGTTTCATGAAATACAAAAAAAAATACTTTATAGCTGTACTATTGTTTGTATTAGTATTGATAATCTACATTGTAACAATATTAAAAATATCAGGCCAATAGAATGATGGATAAAAAAGATAAAAATAGAAAAAAAACAGCCATATTAGTATCGTCTTTAGTATTTATGATGTTGGGAGCATCTTATGTTTCAGTCCCTCTTTATGATGTTTTTTGTAAAATTACTGGTTATGGTGGTACAACCCAGGATTCTAAAGAAATACCCCGATTAGAAGTAAAAGATGATATTGGAATAATAAAAGTAAGGTTTAATAGTGATACTTCGGGAAAATTGAATTGGTATTTTCAACCTGTGGAAAGACAGATAGTAACCAGCTTGGGCAAAAGTAAAACTATTTATTATGAGGTTAAAAATAATAGTCCCTATTCAATAATAGGAACATCAACATTTAATGTCACACCGCAGAAGGCTGGTATATATTTTAATAAACTTGACTGTTTCTGTTATGAAGAATACTCTTTATCTCCTGGTGAAACAGCTCTTTTGCCAGTTCGGTTTTTCATAAATCCAGATATTAGAACAGATCCAAATACAAAAGAAATAAAGACTATAACATTGAGTTATACTTTCTTTGATACAACACATGAACAATCCTTGAACTTTTATAAGAGTAGTAAAAATATAAATATAAGTAAAAATAGAAATATAATAGTTAAAAATGGTGAAATATAAAATTGGGAGTTTAACAATGTCAGCAAGTAAACAAACACATCCTTATCATTTAGTGGAACCTAGTATCTGGCCTGTGATTGGAGCATTTGCAGCTCTTATACTTGCTGTAGGGGCTATAATGTTTATGCACGAAATAGGTAAAGGGGAATGGATATTAGGCCTTGGTGGAATGATGGTTATTGCTACAATGTTTGGATGGTGGCGAGATGTAATTAAGGAAGCAGAAAAAGAAGGTCATCATACACCTATAGTAGTTATTGGCCTCAGATATGGCATGGCACTATTTATAGCATCGGAAGTTATGTTTTTTGTAGCATGGTTTTGGGCTTTTTTTGATGCAAGTATCTTTGCCGATGAAGCAATACAAGTAAGTAGGGTTACTTTTACTGGGGGAACTTGGCCTCCACAAGGAGTTGAAGTGTTTGACCCATTTCATCTACCACTTTTAAATACTATAATTTTATTAACTTCTGGAACGACTGTTACTTGGGCTCATCACTCTTTATTACACGGTAATAGAAAAGGATTAATTAGGGGTCTTATATTGACGATTGCTTTGGGTTTATTATTTACAGCCGTACAAGCTTATGAATATAGCCACGCACATTTTGCCTTTTGAGACGGCATTTATAGCTCTACTTTTTTTATGGCAACTGGATTTCATGGACTTCATGTCATTATAGGTACGATATTTCTTATAGTTATTTTATTTAGGGCTTTGGCAGGTCATTTTAAACCTGAACAACACTTTGGATTTGAAGCAGCTGCGTGGTACTGGCATTTCGTTGATGTGGTGTGGTTGTTTTTATTTTTTGCTATTTATTGGTGGGGAGGAAGTTAAAAGGAGGAAAATAACCTAATTAATATTATATATGTATGAGAATTATTTTAGTCTATGCCCTTCATGCAAAACTGGTAAAATATTTAAAAGGTTTCTATTAGTAAAGCCAAAATGTGAAGTATGTAAATACAACTCTATAAAGGGCTTGAAATATGTGATGGAGATTCATGTTTTTGCCTTTTTTTTATGAGTGTTTTAACGGTTTTTGTTCAAGTGATTTTTAAATATTATTTTAAACCGCAATATTTCGTGCATTTAATCATTTGGCCTCCATTTACTATCTTACTTTCTGTTGTGCTTCTTAGAATAGTAAAATACCTTTTTATACAACACAGCCACAAGGTTAATGATGGGGACTAAAAATAAAATTAGGATTTATCAATCCACAAATTTGTTATTTTATGTTTTTTTTATTTTTGCAATGATTGTTTTGTTGTCTTTAGGAACTTGGCAAATAGAAAAATTTAGCTTAGCAGAAAATTTAAAAAAAATAAGTAAAACAAATCATAATTTTCCAAGAGTCAATGTTCTTGATATAGATAGTAAATATTCAAATTTTAGAAGAGTATATGCTATTGGTGAAGTTGAGGACATAATACCAATTTTTCTTAAACCTAGAACATATAAGGGGAAAATAGGTGCGCATGTACTAGTTCCTTTTAAAACAAAGAAAAATTATATATTAGTAAATAGGGGATTTATTCTGGAAGAGGATATAGAAATATACGTAAAGAATAAAACATATCTTAGAAAAAGTAACTATATAAAGGGAGTTATTTTTGTTCCACCCAAACCTAGTAAGTTTTCACTTAAAAATGATTTTAAGAGAAATTTGTGGTATACGTTAAACATAGAGGATGTGCGAAAATATTATAATATAATTTTTCCAGGATACATACTTTATGAATCAGATTATGTAGATAACATTTATTTAAGTAAAGTAGAACCACAATTATATATATTAAGAGATCATTTAGAATATGCTATTACTTGGTATTGTCTGGCTTTATCTGCTTGTATTGTATTTATAATTAAGGCAATAAAATAAAAAGAAGTGATGCAAAATTATAAATATACTCACTATTTAAAAATATTTTTATATTTATTAATTTTCTTTACGGTTATACAAATATTATTAGGCGCTTTAGTGCGACTCACAAATTCTGGTTTGTCCTGCCCTGATTGGCCATTATGCTACGGTATGATTATCCCGTTTACATCTGATATAATTAACACTAATAATTTAGACTATAGTCTTTTTCAAATAATGTTAGAATGGGTTCATAGGTTAAATGCTGCAGTTGTTATAGCTCCTCTTGTAGCTTTGATAACGGTATGTTGCTACATTATAAGGAAAGTTTATAAGAAATTGTGGAAAGCTTCTTTATTGCTGTTGGTTATGTTATTGTTACAAAGTATGTTAGGAGGATTTACTGTTTTTGATGCCAACAGTCCATGGTCAGTAGCAATACACCTTACCATTGCATTTATATTTTTTGGAATAACTATAAATATGGTTTTTTTAGCAATTGATAAAAATAAAATGGAAAAACTATATTTAATAGTTGCTGATAAAAATAAATATAATCTTTATGTTGCAATAACTTTAGTTCTAGTAACTTCAGCTTTGGGTGGATTTACATCTAAATCTGGCTCTTCTTTGGCTTGTTCAGAATGGCCTTTATGCAATAACAACAGATTTCCTCATATAAATGACTGGAAAGAATTAATTCATTTTTTGCACAGATTTCTAGCAATGTTGGTCTTTATAAGCATTACTCAGGTTTATTTCCAGCTGTATAGTTTATTAAAAAAAAAATAATATTTTTATTAAAAACTTAGCAAGTTTGTTAATTTTTCTGATTTTTCTACAAATTTTTATAGGTGGTATTTTAATATATACCAAAATCTCTCTAGGAATTGCTTTGTTACATCAAGGCATAGGATTATCTTTATTTGGACTATTGGTTATTATTATATCATGTACTAAGATAAAAGAATAAATATTGCAACTTTTTAAATAATTAATCAATGTTATATATAAGTACAAGAGGAAAATCCCCATCTATTGATTTTAAAGATACTACTTTTGCTGGATTAGCTAGTGATGGTGGACTCTATATTCCTACCAGGTGGCCAAGTTTCTATGATTTTAATAATATAAATGGGTCTTATAATGATATTGCTTATAAAGTGATTAAGCCGTTTGTAGGTGATACAATAAAAAACGATAATTTGATTCAGATCATTAATAAGTCATACAAAGATTTTTCATATTCTGAACCGGTATCATTAGTTAATATATCAGATAGAAGTTGGTTGCTAGAATTATATAAAGGACCGACCTTAGCTTTTAAAGATATAGCGCTCCAAATGTTAGCAAACTTGTTTGATCATTTTTTAAAAATTAATGAAAAAAAAATAACAATTATAGCTGCCACTTCAGGAGATACTGGATCAGCTGCTATTGAGGCATTTAAAAATAAAAGTAATATTGATATTTTTATTTTACATCCAAAAAATAAAGTTTCAGAATTTCAAAGGAGACAAATGACCACTGTTTTATCTGAAAATGTACATAATATAGCTTTAGAAGGAAATTTTGATGACTGCCAAATTTTGGTAAAGCTATTACTTTTAGATGGTCTGCTTAAAAAACGACTTAATATATCGTCTGTAAATTCAATAAACTGGGCTAGAGTAATGGCCCAAATTATTTATTATGTTTATTGTGGTATGAAATTGAAAGATCTAAATGAAAATATTGTATTTTCTGTTCCCACTGGAAATTTTGGTGATATTTATGCTGGGTATGTTGCTAAAAAATTAGGAGTGCCTATTAAAAAGCTAATAGTAGCTACAAACAGTAATGATATTCTAGATAGATTCTTTAGGAGTGGTATCTATAGTGTAGGTAAGGTAATATCAACCATCTCACCAAGTATGGATATTCAAGTAGCAAGTAATTTTGAAAGACTATTATTTGATATTGAAAATAAAGATAGCGATTTAGTTGAAGAATACATGAGATTATTAAAGGATCATGGTAAATTTCAAATTCCAGAAAATAGTTTGGCTAGAGCTCGAGAACATTTTGCATCTTATAGTATTAGTGAGAAAACAACTTTATCAACCATTAAAATGATTTATGAAAAGAATGGTATAGTGGTAGATCCCCATACAGCAGTAGGGATATCAGCATCGGAGAAATATAGAGAGAAAAATGAAGATACTATTATTACTCTAGCAACAGCCCATCCAGCTAAATTTACTAGCGCTGTAGAAACAGCAATTGGTAAAAAGCCTTCTCTTCCAAATAGATTTAAAAATATATTTAATTTAAAAGAGGATTATAATACTCTGCCTAAGGATTTAAATATTATAAAAAAATATATAATGAAGTTTTCAGTCTGAAATAAATTGTATATAAAATTTTAGTTCAAATTATGCGAAGATTAGTTATAGCGTTACAAGCACTATTATCCAGAAAGAGATTAGCTGGAGAAAGGGTGTTTTTGAGACCTCCTAAAAGGAGAGATTTGAAAAAATGGCAAGATTTAAGGAAAATTTCTAAAGATTTTCTAACACCTTGGGAACCAACTTGGGATAAGAGTGCGTTGTCAAGGAGAACATTTATGAGACAATTAAAAAAATCTTCTATGCAAGCTAATTTAGACCAATCATATTCGTTCTTCATTTTTTCTAAATTTGATAAATTATTGTTAGGAGGTATAAATGTAGCAAATGTAAGGAGAGGATCATCCCAATGTGCTTCCTTGGGGTATTGGATAGGTAAGCCTCATGTTAAAAAGGGATATATGAAGGAGGCATTGTTAGTTTTAATACCATCGTTATTTGTAGATTTAAGACTTAATCGTATAGAGGCAGCTACATTACCAGAAAATAAACCAAGTAGAAGATTACTTGAGAGTATTGGTTTTAAAAAAGAAGGCTTGCTAAGGCAATATTTAAAAATTAATGGAGAATGGAGAGATCATATTATCTATGGCTTGCTGTCAGATGATTTAATAAATTAAATTACGCATTTCCACTATCAGGAGAATATCTAGCATGAAAATTATCGTTAATTTCAAACCCTATCTTTTTAAGAGCTATATCCCACTTTTTATCATAATTATCAGAAAATAATATACTTTCATCGGATTCTATTTCTATCCAGGAGTTTTCTTTTATTTCTTTTTCCAACTGTCCAGCATGCCACCCAGAATATCCTATAGTAATAATAACTTTTTTAGGTCCTTTGCCGGTAGCTATATCTGCTAATATATCTTTGTCAAAAGATAAAACTATATTTTTAGTAATATGAGACATTTTTTCTTTTTTATCGTAGTCTGACGTGTGAATAATGAATCCTCTTTCTAATTCTACTGGTCCACCAAAATAAATTATAGGATTAGTCATTATAGGTTGTTCTTTAATATCTAGTTGAGACATTATTTGTTCAAAAGAAAGGTTTAATGCAGGCTTATTTATTACTAATCCCATAGCACCCTCATTTGTGTGAGAACAGATATATATTACACTTCTTGCAAATCTTGGATCTAGCATTTTTGGAGATGCCACTAAAAAATTACCTATTAGACTTGAATTATAGCTAGGACTAGTCATAAATAAAACAATTTACATTCAATTTTAAAATTAATAGCATAAAAAATTATTAATCTATTTATTATAGAAAGAGCTTTGTTCAAATGAGAAGGATTCTTTCATATTTTTCATTTATATTTATATTATGTCTTTTTTCTGTCAGAGTAAATGCTTTATCTACTGATTGGTCAGTATATGATCATTCAAAATTAAGAATAATTTCATCTGTAGATAGTATAAAAAATCAAAAAGAGATATTTATAGGACTACATTTTGTTTTAAAACCAGGATGGAAGATATATTGGTTGTATCCAGGTGATTCTGGTGCACCACCTAAGATATTATTTAATAAACTAAAAGGAGCAAAATTTTCTAGGACATATTGGCCATTTCCAAGTCAATTAATAGAGAATACTAATTTAGTTACAAGGGTATATTACAAAGAGGTAGTTATACCCATTTCCCTAAAATTAGATAAAACTAAAACTTCCGTAGAAATTTTAGCAAATGTGAGTTATCAAATTTGTAAGGACATATGCATTCCTGTAGAAACTTCATTTTCATTAAACATACCTGAGGGTAAAGGTAATTTAAGTAATTATGCTCAGATCATAGAAAAATACAAATCTAAGGTGCCAATAAATGCAGACTTATTGGATATTAAAAAGAAAAATATTATATACAAAAACAAAGATGAAATCATCGTTTATGTAGAAAGCGATAATATACTACCAAAAGGGAAGGTAGTAGCTTTAATAAATAGCCCAGAAAATATTACTTATCAAAGTGATAAGTATAGGTTCAGTAATGATAGAAAATCAGTAGAAATACAAGTAAAGACGCAGCAGATAGATGAGAACTATGAAAAAAAGAAAAATAATAATATAGAAGTATTTGTCAGAATTGGAGAATTAAGTTTCTTTTGGATTGGGATAAGTGAGTACATTAAAAACCAAGAAAAAGCTTCTAAGTTATTATTGTTTTTTACAGCATTTATTGGTGGAATTATATTAAATTTTATGCCTTGTGTTTTGCCTGTATTAGGCATTAAAGTTACAAACTTTTTAAATCAAATTAATTCATCTAGACATACAGTGGTAAGGTCATGTTTGTCGATTACTTTAGGGATTATATTTACGTTTTTGCTATTTAGTCTTTTTTCGATCTCTATGAAATACTTCGGAATGCAATTGGGGTGGGGAATGCAATTTCAGCAACCTATATTTCTTGTATTTATAATTATTATATTGGTGTTTTTTTCACTCAATATTTTTGGTGTATATAATATTTACATTCCTTCTACATTAAGTGAAATTTTTAATAAAAGGCTGAAATATAATATAGATAGTTCAATTATAAAGGATTTTTTGTCTGGAGTTATAGCCACACTATTGGCAACTCCATGTACAGCACCATTTGTTGGAACAGCAGTATCGTTTGCCCTGACAGGAACAGTAATTACGAATCTTTTGGCCTTTTTCCTAATGGGTTTAGGTATGTCTGTTCCTTATTTAATAATTATTTTTAATCCTTCTATAATAAAATATTTACCTAAGCCAGGTATTTGGATGCAATATCTAAAATATTCTTTAGGAGCTTTGTTAATTTTAACGGCAATTTGGGTGGCAGACATACTATTTACACACGTAGATACTAAGAGGGAAGAATCTAGTGATAAATATTGGATAAAATTTAATGCTGAAAAAATTGAAGAATATATAATAAAAAATAAATTAGTATTAGTTGATATAACGGCTAAATGGTGTGTCACATGTAAAATTAATAAGAGTATGGTTTTAGATAATAAGGAAGTTTTGAATTATTTATTAAAAAACAATGTTATTTTAATGAGAGGTGATTGGACACTTCCAAATGAAGAAATTTTAAAATACTTAAATCGATTTGACAGAGCAGGTATTCCTTTTACTGTTATTTATTCTAAAAATTTTATAAATGGAAGTCCTTTTCCTGAAATACTTAGTAAGAAAAAGTTTGTCAGGAAAGTAGAAAAGGCATTTAGCATGCATTGATAAAAAATTTTAGTTGTTTCCTAAATAGATTTAATGAATATATTTATGCAGAAGCACTAAGTTTATATTTACTTATCCCTATGTTTTATTATTTCATTTCTGGCAAGTTGATCTGCTGTTTCATTTCCCATGTTTCCAGAATGCCCTTCAACCCAGATCCAATCTATAGAGTGGAAATTATTGAATGTGTACAGTTTTTTCCAAAGGTCTACATTTTTTATGGTTTTGTTAGACTTGCTTCTCCAAGAATTAACTACCCATTGGTTAATCCATGAAGTAATTCCATTTTTCAAATACATGCTATCTGTGTGCAAGTCTATTAAAGATGGTGCTTTGATAATATTCAAGGATGAGATGGCGGCAAATAGTTCCATTCTATTATTTGTTGTATGTTCTTCATATCCTGATATTTTTAAATTTCTGTCTGGAAAAATTACCAATGCACCCCATCCGCCTTTTCCTGGATTACCACTGCATGCACCATCAGTATATATAACTATTTTATTTTTCATAAGAAATTGTATTTCAGTTGAGTTTTGTTTGCTGTATAAAAAATTTGAGTTTATTAAAGTACTCCAAAGGATCCTTTTTAATAACTATAGAAAACTTGTGGCTCTTTTCGTAATCTATCATCCTGGTTAAGAAGAATCTTAGAGAAGAACCGGCACATAATAAATTTAAATTACTGATTTCTTTTGATTCTAAGCTTTTGTACTTATTGTATCCCTCCAGAACATTATCTGCTTTTTTTTTATCAAATACATTTAATTTATTAAAACACCAAGAGTTTAAAATAATAGCTAAATCATAAATATAAAAATCAACACAAGAAAAATAAAAATCTATAATTGCTGAAATTTTACCATTTTTAAAGAATACATTATCTGGAAACATATCTCCGTGTATAATACCTTTAGATAGATGAGTAGGCCAATTTCTAAAAATTAGGTTACTATAATCTTCAATTTCTTTTGGATTTATATTAAACTTTTGTAAGTTATAATTGAGTATGTGTTTAGTCATTCTAGGCCATTCTGTATTTCCTAGTGTGTTTTTTCTTACGTAATAAAAATTTTTAGATGCCACATGAATCTGTGACAATTTTTCACCAATTTGCTTGCATTCATTTAAAGAAGGATATTTATGATACTTTCCTTTCATAAAACTAAGAATTGCTGCAGGCTTAGAATAAATAAAAGAATAATAATTATCATTAACATCTTTAATTGGTTTAGGGCAATTTATACCTTTATTATTTAAGAAATTTAGAAGATTTAAATAAAAAGGAAGATCTTCTTTCAATACTCTATCTTCATAAATAGTTAGTATATACTTTCCTTTGGAAGTAAATAGTGTGTAATTGGAGTTTTCAATGCCATCAGTAATGTTGATAACCTTTATTAGGTTACCTATATTATATTTTTTTAAAAAATCATTTAGATCTTTTTTGTAAACTTTAGTGTATACAGCCATGTTATATTATAGCCTAAATTATTTTTGTTGCACTCGTATATATTTAAATTATTGATATAATTATATTATATCTAGTTTTAATTGAGATAAAGAGTTTAGTTATTAATGTATATTTATAATTATTTTAATATCAATATAGTATTTTGCTTATTTTTATTATTACTAAATGGCTGCTCACTATTAAATAAAAAAAAAGTAAATTCTGATGATACTGAAAAAAAACTAACAGAAACTAAATACAATCATTATTGTCCTTCTATTGAAATAGTTAGAGATTCCCATCCTTTAGTAAGAATAAATAAAATAAAAGATGAAAAAAATAATATTTCGTATATAGCTAGACTTTATCAAATTAAATGGGATTGTGAAAAGAGAAAACCTTTTGATTTTTTGAATGAAAAAAAACATTTAGAAAATATTATTGAAATTGAAATAATAATAGAAGTAGAAAAAGTTTCAAAAATAATTAATAAAAATATAGAGTATTTTATAGTGTTATCTAATGGTATAAAAAACATTGTTAGTAAGAATATTATTAAGAAAAAGGTTGATATAGATATAGATGAAACTGGCACTCAATTATTAAAAAAAGATACTATTACAATAAAGCTTCCTTATGTAAAAGAAGATATCGCAAAAAATTTAATTATTTTTATTGGATTTCAGTTGACAAAAAAAGAGTTGTTATTTAATAGGGGTATTAAATAGTATTTTTATCTATTGACTCACAAACATTTAGGTTACATCATAATAATACAGCGGGAGAGATTAGTTTTGAACTAACGCCGAAGGAGCAACGGTTCCCAGGAAACTCTCAGGCAAAAGGACCGCGTAAAACATAGAACTCTGGAAAGAAGTAGTATTTAGCTACTCACCGAAGGGGTAAGTTAGTGGTGATAACTAATGAATCTCTCAGGTACCACGACAGATGGGACGTGTGTGTAATTAATTTATATCGTGGTTCTATATGGAAAATAAAAAGACTGCTCTTTATCAATTTCACCAACTTCACGGAGCTAAATTTATTCCTTTTGCTGGGTATGATATGCCATTGGAGTATAGTGAAGGGACACTAAATGAACATTCTACTACAAGAAATTCAGTGGGCCTTTTTGATGTATCACATATGGGTCAGTTATTTGTAAATGGTAAAAATAGATTAATAGAGTCTTTAGAAAAAATCATACCTTCAGATTTATCCAATTTAGAAGTTAATAAATCAAAATATACTATTTTACTTAATGAGAATGGAGGTGTTGTTGATGATCTTATTATAACTAGAAAAGAAGAAGGATTCTATTTAGTAGTTAATGCTGATAGAAAATTAATTGATAAAAATTTTATTTTAAGATTTTTACATGAAAATTGTAGTTGTTATTTAAATGATGAATTGTCATTAATTTCAGTTCAAGGTCCTCAGGCTGAAAGAGTATTAAATGAAATAATCCCAAACACTAAATTTTTAAAATTTATGAATGGTGAGACTTTTTATTATGAAGGAAAAGCTATTTATGTAACGAGGTCAGGCTATTCAGGAGAAGACGGTTTTGAGATTTCTATTTCTAATAATATTGTACAAAAATTAGTGAAAAGTTTAGTAACTAAAAATGTAAAGCCTATAGGATTGGGTGCAAGAAATACTTTGAGACTAGAATCAGGTTATTGTTTATATGGCAATGAATTAAATGAATTTATAAATCCAGTGGAGGCAGGTCTTAGTTGGGTGATTTCTAAAAATAGAATTAAACAAAAGAATTTTAATGGATATTCGACAATAAAACTTGCTATAGATCAAGGGCCTGAAAAAGTGAGAGTAGGTATTAAACCAAAGGATGGTTTTATCGCTAGAGAAGGAACTAGGATATTTTCAGAAGATGATAAAGAAATTGGGTTTGTCACCAGTGGATCATATGGCCCCACATTAAAGGAGTCATTGTCTATGGGGTATGTTAAAAATGAGTTTTATAAGAATAATATGAAAATACTTTTGGATGTAAGAGGTAAGAAGAGGTTAGGTGTAATTTGTCTTACACCTTTTTATAAACGAAAGGAACTATAAGATGAAAACAAACTTAAAGTTTACTAAGAATCATGAATGGATTAATATCTTAGATGAAGAAGCAACTGTTGGAATAAGTTCATACGCTGCTAATATGTTAGGTGATATTGTTTATGTGGAATTACCTAACATAAATAAAATCTATAAAGAAGAAGAGATTGTTGCAGTTGTAGAGTCGACAAAGGCAGCTAGTGATGTTTTTAATCCAATAAATGGAAACATTATAGAAGTAAATTCTAAAATAATAGAAGATCCGTCATTGATTAATAGTAGTCCACAGGATGAAGGATGGTTTTACAAAATAAAGATAGCAAACCAAGCTGAAAATTATTTAATGAACGAAAATGAATATGGGGAATTTGTGAAAGGGATTTCTTAAGATGAAAAAAAATAACTTAGGATTATTTTTAAATAGACACATAGGTCCGTCAGAAGAAGAAATAGGATATATGCTAAAAAAAATAAATTGTTCATCTCTGGATGAAATGACAAAAAAAATTATTCCTAGTGAAATACGATTAAATAAAGAATTTAAATTAGAGAATCCATTGTCAGAAAATGAAGCGTTAGAGAAAATAAGAAACATATCAGAGAAAAATAAGGTTTACAAAAATTATATAGGAATGGGTTATTATGATTGTTTTACACCAAACGTGATATTAAGAAATATCATAGAGAATCCAGGATGGTACACAGCTTATACTCCCTATCAACCAGAAGTGGCTCAAGGCAGATTAGAAATGTTAATTACATTTCAACAACTTATTATTGATATGACAGGGATGGAAATAGCAAATGCTTCCTTATTAGACGAAGCTACAGCAGCTTGGGAAGCTATAAACTTGAGTATAAGAATTAATAACTCTAAGGCAAATAAGGTGTTTATTTCAGAAAAATGTAATCCACAAACTATAGATTTAGTGAAAACACGTCTAGAAGTCTTTGGGGTAGATACCATAGTAGGGAATAATGTAGAGAAAATAAATGAAGATATTATATGTGGAGTAATTGCCTATCCAGATACATTAGGTGAAATAATAAATCCTATTTCAAACATAGAAGCAATTCACAAAAGAAAAGGAAAGGCAATAATAATTTGTGATTTATTGTCTTTAGCTAAAATAAAACCTCCAGGAGAGATGGGGGCTGATATAGTTGTAGGAAATTCTCAGAGATTTGGAGTGCCTATGGGTTATGGTGGACCTCATGCTGCTTTTTTTGCAACAAGAAATGAATTAAAAAGATTTATGCCAGGAAGGATCATAGGAGTATCATTAGATAGTAAAGGTAATCAAGCTTACAGACTTGCATTACAAACCCGGGAGCAACACATACGTAGAGATAAGGCTACTAGTAATATTTGTACTGCACAAGCCTTGTTGGCTATTGTTTCAGCGGCATATGCTGTTTATCATGGTCCATTTAGTATTAAGCAATTAGCAAACAGAACATCTCATTTAGCAAAGTTATTTTATGATAGTTTGTCCAAAGAAGGATACGAATTTTATTCTTCCAGGTTTTTTGATACCGTATCT
>CAYRXL010000028.1:0-1539 GCA_964428295.1 uncultured Alphaproteobacteria bacterium | reverse complement strand
AGCATTTGATGATACGAAAACTTTTAATGATTTGAACGATTTACTTAAAATATTTGGATGTAGATAGTTATCTAAATATTTTGACGAGAATGATCAAGAATTAACAAACATTCCAAAAGAATTAAAAAGAGAGTCTAAGTTTTTAACTCATGCAGTTTTTAATAGTTACCACTCAGAGACTGAGATGACAAGATATATTAAGAGACTAGAAGATTTTGACATATCCTTAAATAAGTCAATGATAGCATTGGGGTCGTGCACTATGAAATTAAATTCTGCTAGTGAATTATTGCCTATTACCTGGGAAAAATTTGCTAGACCTCATCCTTTTGCTCCGCCTGATCAAATGAAGGGTTATAAATTGTTATTTAATGATTTAATAAGATTCCTTAAAGCCATAACTGGATATTGTGGTGTATCTCTTCAGCCTAATTCTGGTGCACAAGGAGAATACGCTGGGCTTATGACTATAAGAAAGTATTTTATAAGCGTAGGACAAAAGAATAGAAATGTGTGCTTGATTCCTAAATCTGCTCATGGAACAAATCCTGCTAGTGCTAGTTTAGCAGGTTTAAAGATAGTAGTAATTGATTGTGATCAAGAAGGAAACATTGATGTACAAGATTTGAAGTTTAAAGCAGAGCAATATAAAGATGATCTGGCAGCGTTAATGATAACTTACCCTTCAACACATGGAGTTTTTGAAGAATATATTAGAGATGTTAGTAATATAATTCATAATTATGGAGGGCAAGTATATTTAGATGGTGCCAATTTAAATGCTGTGGTTGGAATATCACAACCCAGGCATGGGACCTATAGCATGTAAGGAACACTTAGTTAAATATTTGCCCAACCATAGTATAATCAACACATCAGGCCCTGCTACGGGCATGGGACCAGTCTCAGCTGCCCCATGGGGTAGTGCTAGTATTTTACCAATACCGTGGATGTATATTAAAATGATGGGATGTAAGGGCTTAAAAAAAGCATCACAAGTGGCTATATTAAATGCTAACTATATAAAATCTAAAATATCTAAATATTATAAAATTTTGTATACTGGAAAAAATGATTACGTTGCTCATGAGTGTATAATAGATATTAGACCTATTAAGTCGGTTTCAGGAATTACTGAAGAAGATATAGCAAAAAGATTAATAGACTATGGGTATCATGCTCCGACCATGTCTTGGCCAGTTCCGGGTACTATAATGATAGAACCGACTGAGAGTGAAAGTTTACGTGAATTAGATAGATTTTGTAATGCACTGATAAACATAAAAAAAGAAATTGATAGAGTTGTAAGTGGAAGTTTTAATGAGGTAGATAATCCATTACGTAATGCACCTCACTCATATTTAGAACTATGCTCTGATCATTGGGAACATTTATATTCAAGGGAAGAGGCTGTTTTCCCAATGAATTATTTAAAGCAAAATAAGTATTGGTCACCTGTTTCTAGGGTAGATAATGCCTACGGAGATAGAAATATTTTCTGTTCATGTCCTCCCATCAGCAATTTTAGTGATGAATAAC
>CAYRXL010000027.1:11033-16565 GCA_964428295.1 uncultured Alphaproteobacteria bacterium | reverse complement strand
CATAACAGTAGATGATCATAGGTTAAATGATGAAGGTTTTTTGAAAGACTGTTTTAGAGCATTTTTAGATAATCCTAAAGAATATAGTGATGAAAAATGGAGAAATGAAGAAGAAGATTTATATTCAAGATTTGAATTTGAAAATAATCATTATAAAAGAAGTATGAATACTCTAAGTAAATTAACAGAAATGCTTAAAGAATATAAAGAAAATAAAGGCACAGAAAAGATCTATGATGAAACTTTAGATACTGATAAAGAAAGACTTCTCAAATTAATTATGTATCACAAAGTTGATTCATTTTAATACTCCATATTAATTTTAGTTAAAAGTTAAAAATACCCCTACAGAACACTCGGTCATAGGGTGATTTTATGTGAAAAAACCCTTTAAAATCAATGAGTTACTCTACAGTAACCGATTTAGCGAGATTCCTCGGTTGGTCTATATCTGTTCCTTTAAAAACAGCAATGTGATATGCCAACAACTGCACAGGCAATGCAAAAAGAGCAGGTTGGCACATGCTGTGTGTTGAAGGACAAATAATAATATTTTTCGACATATCTTTTATTTTTTCTGCTCCTTCTTTATCTGTAATAGAAACAATTTTTGCCCCCCTAGAATACGCTTCAGATAAGTTGGATGCAGTCTTTTCAAACAAATCATTACTAGGAATTATTACTATAACAGGAATTAATTCATCAATAAGTGCTATAGGCCCATGCTTCAATTCACCCGCCGCATATCCTTCAGCATGAATATAACTAATTTCTTTCAACTTTAATGCTCCTTCAAGAGCTATGCCATGAGAAGTTCCTCTCCCTATATAAAGCACATCCTTGCTATCATATATATTTGATGCAAGTTTTCTTATTAAATTTTCATTTTTAAGAACAACTTTCATATTTGATGGCAATTCAAAAAATGCTTTAGTTATTTTAATAGCTTCTTTACTTTTTATTTTATTCCTGATGAAGGCTAACTGTAATGCCAAACATGCAAGAGTAACTAGCTGAGTTGTGAATGCCTTGGTAGATGCAACTCCTATCTCTGGACCAGCTAGTGTTGGTATCGTTTTATCAGAGATTCTAGATATTGTACTGTCAATAACATTTACGATAGATAGTGTTTTTAAGCCATGGTTTTTAGAATGTTCAATACAAGAAATAGTATCTCTCGTTTCTCCAGACTGTGAAATAAATATTACTAGCTCATCTTTTGAAGGAAATAAATTTCTGTATCTATATTCCGATGCTATATCCACTGATACAGGAATATGAGCGTATTTTTCAAACCATTCTCTAGCTATCCTACATGCAAATGAGGAAGTTCCGCATGCTACCATTGTAATTTTATCAATTGATTCAAATTCTCTTATTTCATCATTTACAACTAACATTTGACTATTAGTATCTAGAAAACTCTTAAGTGTCTTTTCTATAACAACGGGTTGTTCATGTATTTCTTTATGCATAAAATGTTTAAAATTACCTTTTTCCGATGATTGAGCAGTAATACTTGTAGTGCTCACAGATCTTTCTACCTTAGAACCATTTAGATCATTTATTACAATTTCATTATCTTTAATAATGACTGAATCTCCATCTTCCAAATAGGTTATTTTATTCGTTAGTGGGGCTAATCCAACCGCATCTGAACCTAAATACATTTCATTCTTGCCATAACCTACAGCAAGTGGACTTCCTTTTCTAATCCCGATTATCTGCTCACCCTTCCCTGAAAATAAAATTCCCAATGCAAAAGCACCTTTCAGTTTTGAAGAAAGTTTTAGTACCGCTTCTGTTTGTGAAATTCCATTGTTTAAATAATCAGTTAATATATGCACTATAACTTCACTATCTGTTTGACTCTTAAATTTGTATCCTTTTGCTGAAAGCTCTTTTGAAAGTTCTTGATAGTTCTCTATAATACCATTATGGACTACTGCTACCTTATCACTAGCGTGAGGGTGAGCATTTATTTCATTTGGTTCACCATGAGTGGCCCATCGTGTATGAGCAATACCTATTGTACCTGACAAAGGTAATTCAACAAGACGTTCTTCTAGATTTTCAATTTTACCCATAGACCGACATCTTGATATTTTTCCTTCACTTAATGTCGCTATACCTGCAGAATCATATCCTCTATATGCAAGCCTTTGCAAACCTTCCACTAAAAGTGGAACTACGTTTCTTTTACCTGCAATACAAATTATACCACACATAACTACCTTAATCGTTAACTTTAAAATTAAGTTTTTTCATAAGTTTATCTTTTCCATTTTTAATGTTTTTCTGTCTGGATCTGGATATTACTAAATCACCTTCAGAACTATTTTCTGTTACCACACTACCAGCAGCAACAAAAGTACTATCTTTAATAACCAATGGAGCAATTAAAGATGAGTTTGAACCAATAAATACATTTTTTCCTATCTTAGTTTTATTTTTTTTAATTCCGTCATAGTTGCAAGTTATAGTACCAGCACCAATATTCGAGTTAATTCCTATATACGCATCTCCAATATATGCTAAATGATTGACCTTTGCTTTCTTTCCTATGGTAGAATTTTTAATTTCTACAAAATTCCCAATGTTTACAAAATCTTTCACTTTAGTATATGGTCTTAATCTAGCAAAGGGTCCAATTTTACAATACTTAGATATTTTAGCACCTTCTATATGACAGTTGCTAGCTATTATACTCCCTTCTCCAATATTAACTTCTTCTCCAAAAATAACATTAGGACCTATAAATACATCCCTAGAGATCTTAGTATCGTAAGAAAAATATACACTATCAGGAGACTTTAAAGAGACACCACTTTTCATGATTTTTTCTCTCATACTTTTTTGAAAATAATTTTCAAGGATAGATAAGTCTTTTCTGGTGTTTACTCCTAATTTACTAGACTCCTCAAATATATCCGTAAGTAAATATTCTCCAATTTGTTTATCAATATTAATCTTTCCAAGTAACTTAAAAATAAGTTTTGAAGGGCCGGCAAATATTCCTGAATTACATAAAGATATTTTTTTTTGTTCAAAGCTAGCAAGTTTATGTTCAATAATCTTTCTTACAGTTTTATTTTCTAATATTAACCTTCCATAACCTTCTGAGGTATCTGGACAAAATCCAACAATAGACAAACAATTGTTTGCTTTTTTAATTAAAGATCTAATAGTTTTTAATTTTATTAAAAAAACATCAGCATATAAAACTAAAAGTATTCCCTTGTTACTTTTTATTTTGTTTTTCATCAAAGATAATGCGTTTGCAGTTCCTACTTGATTTTTTTGATAAACCAGTTTTATATCACTAGGAATTGATTCTGATACTTTTTTTCCTTGGTGACCTAATATAACAGTAATATCTGAAATATTTAGAGTTTTACAAAGATCAATCGAGTGATTGATTAATGGTTTATTACCTATTTTATGTAAAACTTTATTAGAATTAGACCTCATTCTACTTCCTTTTCCTGCAGCAAGTATTACTGCTGTAATTTTATTTTTATTCATAACCTCTCGCATCAATACTCCAAATATCTATTAGCTTACTTTTATTCACCACATGACATTTATTAAATAAATTCACATTTGGATCACAATGAGGAACTTGTAATTCTATATACTGACCTAGTTTGGGATGATCTTTGATACTTTCATTCCATGTTATCAAACCATGTTCATCACCCATATACATGTACTCATACTTATATTCTGATTCTGACATAACCTTAGGTAAGTATTTGGTATCAGTAGCAAAAGCTTTTATTCCAGCATTAATAATAGCTTTTCTTTTACTTTTACAACTGACCACCCTTGCCCCTACAAATAGAGATGGACTAAACTTAAAATTCTTGTCTTTACTTAATTGAACACTATCATATTCAACATCAGAAAATACGTAGCTTCCCGCTTGAATTTCATTATAAAGACCAGTTTTTATATCAAACTCATGGCTTCCTGTACCTCCCCCTGAAACTATTTCAGGATGCAAGTTGTTCAACTTTAATTGATTAACAAGTAGATTTAAATATTTATATTTATATTTTAGATTGTTACCTCTTGAAGAATAATTCTCTATATGCTGCACATCTCCCGCATAAGCGCATACTCCTTTGTAAATAGTATTGGACGATGTTTTAGCAAATTTTGCCAGTTGTAATAAATCTTCTTTATTCTTAACGCCTGTCCTGCCTGCTCTTCCTGACAAACCCATAATATCAATATCCACTAAAACATTTGGTTTTACATTGTTTGCTTTACAATTTTCGTTTATTTTTTTCAAGACTTCTATATCATCTACAACTATTGAGAGTTTGATTGCAGATTTGAGCAATTTTATAATTCTTGCAATAGATTCTTTATCTACTATGGTAGATGTAAGTAACATATCATTTATCTCAAGCTTACTCAAAATCTCAGCCTCATGTAAAGTAGCCACACAAATTCCAACAGCACCTTCCTTTATTTGCAATTTACATATTTTACTCATTTTATGAGACTTTGCATGAGGTCTTAATGCACAACCAAATTTTTTACATCTTACAGACATTAATTTAATATTCTTTAATAAAGTTTCCGATTCTAATACAAGTGCAGGAGTATTAAGAATATATCGAGAATTAATTATATTAATTAAATTTTTTTTTAATTTTATTTTTCCTATATATAAAATTCAATTTTTATAAAAATTATATTTCAATTTTACAGTTTGATTAGCTTGAGCAAGCAACAATCCTTTATCATTACGTAGTTGCCCTTCTAAAAATGCTATATTCTTTCCCATTTTAATAACTTTACCTTCAGCAAATACATTCCCTTTAGTAGTAATATTTATAAAAGTTGTCTTTATTTCTAGAGACAAAACAAGGACATCTTCTCCAGCCATAGCCATGCATGCTACTGCCATAGATGCATCTAACCACCCTGTTATAAAACCGCCTTGAACTATATTTCCAGAATGACACATGTGTTTTTCTGCATTATATTCAACAATAGCTCTACCTATATCAGTATCAAGTAATTTTATTTTTTTTATACCAAGAGCTAGTTGTGGTTCTTTAGAAAACATCCCTTTTATTATTTTAACCTTGTTCTCTGAATTATTATTATTTTTCATTTCTTACCTTCTGAAATATATTTATAATTAAATAAGTTAGGAGATCAAAATGAAAAGAATAAACTATTTAGAAACTGGTACAAAGCAATTAATTGCTAAAATAGAAGATAACGTTCTCACTATAATATTAAATAGACCAGAAGCAAAAAATGCCCTGTCTGAAAATTTAACACCTCATTTAAGAACACTTCTTAAAAAAGCCAATAATATGAATAATTTGAGGCTTTTGATTCTTAGGGGTTCTGGAAATGCATTTTGTTCTGGAGGAGATATAAAGTCTATGAATAATTCTAATAATGGAACTAATGTATCTAAAAAACAAAAAATAAAAGATTTAATTAAGAAACAGGAAAAACTAACAGGTGCTCTTTATTCTCTCAGGATTCCTAGCATTGCAGTTT
>CAYRXL010000027.1:7777-11023 GCA_964428295.1 uncultured Alphaproteobacteria bacterium | reverse complement strand
GGGCCTGCTGCTGGTGCAGGTTTTTCTTTAGCTTTAGCCTGTGACTTTAGAATAGCAAGTAGCAATGCATTTGTTGTTTCAGGATATAGTAACATTGGTTTAAGTGGTGACTATGGTATAAGCTGGTTACTTTCCAATATAATAGGAACCTCAAAAACTAAAGAAATAATGTTTTCAAACCAAAGAATTTATGCCTATGAAGCAAAAAAAATAGGTATATTCAATACAGTATTTGAAGAAGACTTTGATAGAAATGTAGAGAGCTTTTCTAAAGTAATTATAAACAGTTCACCTATAGCTATATCTCTAATCAAAAAAAATATAAATTTTTCAATAATTAGCTCTTTTAATGATTCACTTGAAATGGAAGCTAAATCTCTAATTGAATCTTTAGAATCTAATGATCATAAAGAGGCCGTAAAGGCATTTATTAATAAAAGAAAACCATCTTTTAAAGGTTATTAAATATCTATTATTTAAAGATGTAATTGCTACTTTAAATAATACAGGATATATTCATTATACATGAACAAAGAATTTAAATATCTTAAAAACAATAAAGAAAACGTAGAAGCATATATAAATTTTATAGTAAAGCAAGCTGAAAAACCAAAGTTTGATAGCTCTGCATTAACTGGTAGTCTTCCCAAACTATACTTTAAAACAGAGAAAAGGAAAGTATACATAAAAAACTTAAGAAACAGCAAGACAAGTAATGAACTGCACTCAAATGGATTCGAATACCACATTTTCCCATCATCTGTAGACCTTTCTAAGATAGAAGATAATATTAAGCTTTATACTAATGAAATAGAAACTTTTTTAAAAAATCATACAGGTGCAGATGAAATTGTAGTATTCGATTATACCAAGAGGTCTAACGGGAAAAGAGGAGCTCTTAATCCAGACGGATACAGAAAACCAGCAGATAGAGCTCATGTTGATTATACAGATAAATCTGGTCCCCAAAGGGCCATAGATGTATTGGGTAAAGATAAATACTATAAAGTAATTTCAACAGGTAGAATTATCCAACTTAATTTATGGCGACCTCTTTGTCATATAGTTAAATCAGCACCTATTGCTTTTGCAGATGCAAATAGTGTAGATAAAAATGATCTCATAGCTACAGATCAAATTTTTCCTGATAGAGTAGGAGAAATATATCATACAGCATATTCTAATAATCAACAGTGGTATTGGATTTCAAGAATGAAAGATGAAGAAATTTTACTGTTAAAAGGTTGGGATAGTGACAATTCTTACATTAAATATACTCCTCATACATCTTTTGATTTACCTGATAAATATAAAAGTAATGTTTCAAGAGAGAGTATGGAAGCCAGGGTATTTTTAATCTTTTATTGATTTTTTAAAAAAACCTAATAAATTATTTTTTAATAAATCTTTTTAAAATGTATGTTTAATAAACAAAAATTATATTTAGTATTTGGAGGAAAGCTATCAAAAATTGGTCTAAGCCAATTTAAAGATCCTGATAATTTAGAAATCACAGGAATATTTGACAATTATTTAAATGCTGAAAATGCTTGGAGAGGAAAATCTCAACTTTCAGTGGATGACGCTACTAAATGTTATAGAGTTGTCCCTCTAGATACAATTATAGATCCTGCTGACACAGTTGAAGATTATTTGGAAAATTCAAAAAGATTGAATATACCTATGGATTGTCTTTACATAGATCCAAATAAGACTTTATCCTATACATGCAAAGAACTCATAAACTACAACGTAGGGGCTGCGCTTGTTGTTGAAAATAAAAAACTAATTGGTATATTTACAGAAAGAGATGTCGTAAAAATTATATCAAGATTTAATGCACAACCAATTAACGATTCCATCTGTAATTTCATGACCAAAAAGGTAACAACTGTTTATCCATCACAAAAATTAGCAAATGCAATGAAAATTATGATTAAAAAAAAAATACGACATCTACCCATAATAGAAGAAAAAAATAGTAAAATATTAGGAATGATATCTATAAAAGATTTTGCTTTTAATATCCTAAAATAAATTTTAGTTAATGGAGACAAATCTTGAATTTCTACAAACCAGATTTTGGCATAAATCCAGACAATCCTTTTGCAAGGGATTCAGAAAATAAACTAGTAAGAAAAAGCTACTGGTTAGATATGACAGATGAATCAGTAGTTTTGATAATGACGGTCGGAATAGGAAAAGATCTTACAAATGAACAAAAAAGACTACATTTAGAAGATATAAAGAGAATATATTTGTTAAACAAAATATGCACACAAGAGATTTTACCAAAAGATACTGATTAATAGTTCAAAGAGTTTTATTTAGTATCAGGTACAATTTTATTTACTACATTTAAATAAACATTAGTCATATCTAAAGCAACTGTGCAACTAATAGTAGGTCCAAAATATGGCAGACTATTTTCAGTGCTTCTTTTTTTTATTTCACCTTTTATACTTCTCAATAATTTTGATTCATAGATCCAATTTGTAGCGGAAATTCTAGAAAAGAATATAAATACATCTTCTAAATTGTGATTGATAAAATAATTAAAAATGTTTCTAGATTCTTGTGCAGCTCTAAACGAAACAAAAATTGGTAATTTTTTTTCTAAAAACTTGTAAATGGTAATCAATTCAAGCAAATCAATCTTGGAAATAGGTTTGATAAAATCAAACCTTTGATATAACAATTCACCATATATTTTCTGAAAATTAAAATAATCAATATTTAGTTTTTTAAGATTTGTTTTTATATTATAGAGATCCATATCCATTAGGATATATACGACAAATTATTGATAAACTTTTAATTTATTTGCATCTACCCGTAATATCAATTTTCTGTGGGCTATCACTTTGGTTAATAATGGATGAATATGAAAAAGTTAAATTTTTAAGGTTTATAAAAAAAACCTCTGACCCTGAAGCGTCACCTATTTCAGAAGAATTTATAGCTATTATACCTTCATTTTCTTCATAATAAGTAATACTATACTGACCACGACCAGATGCCCCTGACATCATCAAATAGTTTCCACTGATATAAAAAGTAGTAAAGAATCCTGAATTTTCTTGACCATGTTCGCATACATATCTTGAAGTAGCATTTGCTTTTTCAGCATACAGCGTCTGATAAAATAAAGTCATAATTACAATTTTGATAATATATTTCATCTATACTTATTTTTCAGTTAGCGCACTTGAAAATTTATTGAATACAGGTTCTATTAAATACTCT
>CAYRXL010000027.1:6017-7763 GCA_964428295.1 uncultured Alphaproteobacteria bacterium | reverse complement strand
GAGTTAGCAACTATAGCATCTGGGCTAATATTAACAACCTCTCCATTTATGGCATTATAACGAGAACTGTTATTTCCCCACAATCTAACTATAACTTCTTGTCCTATTCTCACATATCCTATTTTATCAACAGAAAGTTTAGCTTCAACAATAAGCTTATCATTAATAGGTACTATATCTATTACAGTTTCTCCTGCTTTTAAAACTCCTCCAATAGTATCAATATATCTTTGCTTAACTATTCCATCGACTGGAGCTCTTATAACTGTTCTATTTAAACTATCCTGAAATCTAACTCTTCTTTCTTTTAATTCATCGAATTCAGCTTTTTTTTCTAAGAGAAGACTCCTTGAAGATGTTTTTGCGTTATCTTTAATTTTCAATATAGATGACTTAGAGTTTTCTATTTTAGTATTTAATTCGCTTTTTTCCTTAAGTAAATTTAAATGAGAAAGTTTATTTGTTAGTTGTTCTTTTAATAGAGACTCACTTATAGATATTTGTTCTTCAAGAAGGCTCAATGTTCTATTATCATTTTCAAGAAGTGTCTCAAGTTCTTTTATCGATGTAGTTAAAGATGTCAATCTATCTTTATATAATTTTTTAGAATTTTTAACTAATTCCGGATATTCTTTATTTAATTGACCATCATAGACTGGTTTTTTATTATTAGCTTCTGCATTTAACCTGATAATTTCTACTGACAAATTAGCCAATCGTTGATCTAATTCAGAAATATTTGCTTGACTTTCAGTAGTTTCCATAATTATTAATTTTTGACCCTTAATTACCTTTGAACCAGTTTCTATTAAAATATCTTTTACTATCCCTCCTTCTAGATGCTGAATGGATTTTACTTTAGAAGATGGAATAACTGTTCCAGGACCCTCAGCAATTACGTCTAACTTGATAAAAATAATATAAATTATTGAGAATACAAAAAAACTAGAAAAGATAAATATCAAAAAAAACAACGGAAATAAAAAGCTTTTTTCTTTTCTTACAATAGATTCGTATTCTAGTTTTTCTATATCGTTCATACGTTATCTCTTAACTTTTGTTTGCCAGTCTTCTTACGCCAACCCTAGGAATAGGTTTACTCGAAAGGTCGATTATAGCTCCTGCACCTTTTATTATATTTGGATCATGTGAAGCTATTAAGATTGTTTTAGACTTCGTCCTATAATCATTAAGAATTTTATAAATAAGCTTGCTGCCTTCTAGATCTAAAGATTCCGTTGGTTCATCAAAAACTACTACTTTTCCATCTGTTAATATTGCTCTCGCAAGAGCTATTCTTTTTCTTATTCCCCTAGAAAAATAACGTCCATTGTATTTTACCATATGTTCTAGCCCATCAGGAATAGAATTTATAAATTCATATAATCCAACTTTATTGATTGCAGTCATTACTAGTCCATCTAAATCTTTAAAGTTAATCAAACCTTCTAAAACTTGATTATTTTGAAAATTTATAAGTAAATTTTCTCTAATAGTTAAGTTGAATAATTCTATATCCTGAGGTAAATAACTTATATTCCTTCTTAACCAAGATATATCATACTTATTAATATCTATGTTATCATATTCAATAATACCTTTCACTGGATCTATCAATCCTAATAAACTCTTACAAAGAGTACTTTTACCAGAACCGTTTGGGCCTCCAATAACGACAGTGCTTCCTGCAGGAATATCAAGACTAAAACTTTCCTCCTCCAGTCTTTTCAAGATTTGATGTACTTC